>JAHWKS010000795.1 GCA_019347795.1 Planctomycetota bacterium
ACGCCCCGTGCCGGATGTCCTGCGGTGCGACCGAGTGGGTTATGTCGACGATCCGCGCACCAGGATGGATCGAAAGGATGACTCCCTTCATCTCGGCTACGTAAAAGCTGCCCTCGCCGAAATCGGTGGTCAGCGTGATGATGGGTTCCGCCATGATCCTCGCCTCACTCCGCGGCGATTAGCTCCAGGCATTTCGCCCGCACGTCGTTCGGGTTGACGTTGGGATTCTTTTTGCGGGCCTGTCCGATGAGCGCCCCGACGGCCTTTTCTTTGCCTCCCTTCACGTCGGCGACGATCCGGGGATTCTGATCGAGCAGCTCGCGGCACAGCTCCTCCAGCTCCGTCGACTCGACCTTCTCGATGCCGAGCTTCTGCATCGCCTCGCCGGTCGAGAGGCCGCCGGTAAGCATTTCGCCGAAGACGATGCGGGCGCGGGCGTTGTCGAGTTGTCCCTGCTGCACGGCCTTAAGCAGCTCCGCCAGCCGCGCGGCGGGGATGGGAAAGGCCTCGATCGCCGCGCCGGTCTCTTTCAGCGTTCGCAACACATCCTGCTGAATCCAGTTGCCGGCCTGTTTGCCGTCGCCGCAGCCGCGGGCCAGCTCCTCAAAATACGCCGCCAGCGGGCGTCCTTGGTTGACCATAACGTCGGCGTCGTAACGAGTTACGGCGTATTCCGCTTCCAGACGGGATCGCAAGGCGGCGGGCAATTCGCCCAAGTTGCGGCGGACTTCCTCGACCTGCTCGGTGGTGGCGATCACGGGGCAGAGGTCCGGATCGGGGAAGTAGCGATAGTCGCTCGACTCCTCTTTATGCCGCTGCCCGCGGGTGACCTGGGCCTGGTCGTCCCAGCCGCGGGTTTGCTTGGGCACGTCGGCCTTGGTCTTACCCGTCTCCCGCCAGACCTCGTACTGCCGCTGCGCCTCGTACGCCAGGGCCCGCTCGACGGAGCGGAAGCTGTTCATGTTCTTCACCTCCACCAGCGGCGTGGCGATCTCGCCCGCGGCGGTCGGCACGTGGAGGTTCACGTTGGCGTCCACCCGGAGGCTCCCTTCCTCCATGTTGCAGTCGGAGACGTCGAGGTAGGAGAGGAGCAGCTTCAACTCGGTGAGGAACGCCTTCGCCTCCTGCGGGGAGCTGAGGTCGGGATAGGTGACGATCTCCAAGAGCGGCGTGCCGGCGCGGTTCAGGTCGATGCGGCTGTCGGCCTTGCCGGCCGCCTCGTCGTGCATGCTCTTGCCCGCGTCCTCCTCCAGGTGCGCGCGGATGATCCGCACCCGCTTCGGCTCGAAGGCGCCCTTGGGGTCGGAAATCTCCAGCCATCCCTCACGCGACATGGGAAGATCGTACTGGCTGATTTGATATCCCTTCGGCAAATCGGGATAGAAATATTGTTTGCGGTCCCACTTCGTGTAGGCGGGAATCTCGCAGTTGAGGGCCGCCGCCGTGCGGAGCGCCAGCTCGTAGGCGTGGCGGTTCATCACCGGAAGCGAGCCAGGCAGACCGATATCGACCGGGCTGGTTTGCGTGTTCGGCGCGGCGCCGAAGGCAGTGCTGCTGCGCGAGAACAGCTTGGTGCGCGTCTTCAGTTGGACGTGCACCTCCAGACCCACCAGGATTTTGTACGGCAATTCGGCAGTTCCCTTCATGGGCCGCTCCGAAAACTCCGAAAAAAACGTATAGTCAAGCCCGCGAAAAATGATACCATGCGGGAACAAGTGGAAATGTTGTCGATAAGTTGGACGGACTTATCGGTTTCCACGGGTGGCTCTGTTTTAGGAGATTGCTCGATGGTTGCAAAGAAGAAGGCCAAGACGACCGCGAAGAAGGCTGCCAGCCCCAAGGCGAAGGCGAAGAAGCCCGCGGCCAAGAAGTCGCCCAAAAAGAAGACGGTCAAAGCGAAGAAGAAGTAAGCCATCTTCGCCATCGCTCGGCCGATCGCGCTACAGCGGTCGGCCGAGCGACGCGTTTCTTCTGCGGCCTTCTGCGGCCTTGATTCTCCCCGGCCGACATTTCTCTTACGGCCAACCTTCCAGCCAGTTCTCCGGTCCCGCGTCGCTGGGCATCCGCCAGTCTCCGCGCGGCGAAAGGCTGACGGAGCCGACTTTGGGTCCGTCGGGGACGCACGACCGCTTGAACTGATTGGCGAAGAAGCGGCGGTAAAACATCGCCAGGGCCTGCTCGATCTCCTCCCGCGAATGCTCCTCGGTGAACTCGGCGAACCGGCTCAGGAACAGGATCTTCTCGGGTCCGAAGCCGTTCCGCACGACATGGAAGAGGAAGAAGTCGTGCAGCTCATAAGCGCCCAGAGTCGCTTCAGTGGCCTGGGCGATCTCGCCTTCCGCCGAGGCGGGCAGCAACTCAGGAGAGATCGTGGTGCCGGCGATCGAGAGAAGCGTCTCCCGCACCTCCCCCTCGAACTGGTTCATCGCCGCGTACCGGACCAGAAACCGCACCAGAGTCTTGGGAATCGAGCAGTTGGGGTTGTACATCGACATGTGATCGCCGTTGTAGGTGGACCAGCCCAAGGCCGCCTCCGACATATCCCCCGTGCCGACCACGAAGCCCCGGCTCATCAGCAAGAATGTGCGGATGCGGGCCTGCACGTTCTCGAAGACCAGGTCTTGCCGCCGCTGGGGAGGGACGTCGCGGAGGGCAGACTGGAATTCCTCCACGCTCATCTCCTCCAAGTCGATCCCAAAGGGAGCATGGCCCAGGCCGCGGAACGCCTGGAGGCACAACGGGCGGATGTCGATGTGGTCCGCCGAAACCGCCAGATGCCGCATGAGAGCGACGGCGTTGGATCGCGTCTTCTCGGTGGTGCCGAAGCCGGGCATGGTCAGGGCGTGGATTCGCCCGGCAGGGAATGCGAGCATTTCGCACGTCTTCACCGTCACCAGCAGGGCCAAGGTCGAGTCCAAACCGCCCGAGATGCCGATGTTGAGCGGCGTGTCCGGAGAAAGCTGCTCCACCCGGCGGGCGAGGGCCGCGGTCTGCACGCCGAAGATTTCAGCGCAGCGGCGGTGCAACTCCTCATCCTCGCGGGGAATGAACGGCGTGCCCGAGATGCGGCGCCGCAGCCCCGGCATGTCTTTCGCCAACTTGAACTCGATGCGGCGATACGGGAACGGCAATCGCGGCACGCAATCGTCGAAGCTGGTGGTCATGCGGCGATCGTTCTGCAGACGCTCGATGTCTACGTCGGCAGTGATGCAGTAGGAGTCCCGCGCCAGATCGCCGCCGTCTCCCACGCGTCGCGACTCGGCCGCCAGCGTACCGTTCTCGGCGATCAAGCAGTGGCCGCCGAATACGAGGTCGGTTGTCGATTCCGAGGGGCCGGCGCTGGAGTAAGCGTACGCGGCGATGCACCGCCCCGACTGGCCGGTGACCAGCTCCGTGCGATATCG
>JAHWKS010000796.1 GCA_019347795.1 Planctomycetota bacterium
GGTCACCTCGTGCCGATCATCGACGTTCAACTGACGCATGAAGGGAACGGTCAGCTCGACGGGGTCTTCGATCGAGATCACGTTCCGCTCTTCGTTGAGCAGGACGTTGAGCATCGAGTACACGGTGGTGGTCTTCCCCGCCCCGGCCGGTCCCGTGGCGAGCACCAGGCCCGCTTGCTGGTGCAACATTCGATACACCGCCGAGAACGACTCGCGGGAAAGGCCCCAATCGCTCATCGGGCGCAACAGCCGGGCGCGGCTCAAAAGCCGCAGGGCGACGGCGTCTCCGCCGGGCACCGGGGCGACGGTAATCCGCACCTGCCAATCGGCGAACGAGCCGGGCAGCTTGAGGCGCCCTTCTCGCGGATGGAAACGCTCGGTGACGTTGATGTCGGCCATCGTCATGAGCTGCAGCACGAGTGGATGGCCGACGTGCGGGTGAACGCGGCAGAACTCCTCCACGTGCCCATCGATGCGGAAGCGGATCCGCACCTCGCCTCCGCCGCAGGGGTCGATATGGATATCGGTCGCCCGGGCCGCGATCGCCCGCCGCAACAGGTTGAGGGCCGGCGCCTTGTCTCCGGACAGCTCCGTTTCATCGGGAAAGAGTACGTCGTCCCCTTCTTCCTCGTCCTCCAGGTGCAGCGCCGCGGGATAGATGCGCCACGATCCGGCAGGGCTCCCTCCCTGCGTCCCTTCGTCGGTCGGCTCCCCGTTGGTGGAGGGCGTCGGCTCGCTCCACACCAGCACGTGGCGCTGCTCCAGCTCGCCGCACAAGCCTTGGGCGAACTGCTCCTCCAGGTGCAGCGCAGCGGCCAGCTCGTTCACCAGCGAGGCGCGCGTCTCCGCGTGTTCGCCCCGCAGCTCGTTGCCGAAGTTCCGCTGCAGCGCCCGCGCTCCGTCCTCCACGAGCGATCGCGTGATGACGCTCCCCAGCTCGGGCACACCCATCACCGGGCACGGCGCCGCCAGCGACACTTTCTCCAGCACGCGCGCATCGAGCGACTGCTGTTTGTCCCGCCGCGCCGCCGCCGGCATGACGATCAGGTCGATCTCATGCTCCTTGGCGTATTCAGAAATCACCTTCGCAGGCGGACCTTCCCGGACGTCGCGGTGGATGACGAGGCCCGCGGCGCGGTCAGGATCGGGAAGAGCGTCCAGGCGGCGCCGAGCCTGCTGGCCGCGGTCTTCCTCCTCGGCTCGGCCCCACGCGAACCCGCCGCGCGGGGGCGCCGCGTGCAGCACGTGCAGCTCGGCGCGGAAGTGCTCCGCCAGCCAGCACGCCAACTCCAGCGCCGCATCACCGGCGCGGCAGAAGTCGGTGGGGGTGAGGATGCGACGGATGTCATTCATAGGAGTTGTTCTCCGGCAAAAGGCCGCTTCCCCGCCGGCGACGGCTTTTATTATGCAGGTTCGTTCAATTGAAACTCCGTGGAGCGCGCGGCGAAATGCTTCACCAGCGTGACGACGTTCCCGCGCCCTCCGTAGGCGACTTCATCCATGAAGGCCCGCATCAGCCGGTAACCGCGGCCGACGCTTTCCCAGCTCGATTCGTCCGCAGGGTCGGGCAGGCTCGCGGCGTCGAATCCCGGCCCTTCATCGGTGACGGTGAAGCGGGCTTCGTCGAGCGAAATCTCGACCTCCACGGAAATCTTCCGCCCCGCGTACGGCGCGTCTTTCCTCCGCCGCTCGATCAGTTCGCTCCGCCGGCGCGGCGCCGCCTGGCTGGCTTCCTGCCCCAGCTCCAGTGTGCCGTAGATGAGCGCGTTCTCCATTGCCTCGTGCAGCGCCAGTCCGATGCGGGTAGTGTCCGAGGGGTCGCACAAGCCCATCCCCGCCAGGAACCGCTGCACCAGGTCCACCAGCGGCGGAATCAGGGCCGGGTTGCTCGTCAGCTCGAATTTGTAATCGAAGTGCGTCAGGCAGCGCATCAAGTCTTCATAGGGCTGCTCGGTGTTCACCGCGAGCACCTGCTGCACCGTCGGCAAGAGCCGATCGGCGATCTGCGATTTGGGGACGTAGCTGGCGGCGCCGCTTTCCAGGGCTTGCATCGCCAGCCTTTCGCTGCCATGGGCGGTGATCAGAATCACCGGCAATTGCGGTTGCTCCTGGCGAATCCGCCGCACCAGCTCCAGGCCGTCCATCTCCGGCATTTGCAGGTCGGTGATCACCACGTGCGGCACAGCCCACTTGAACACCTCCAGCGCCTCGGCCCCGTTGCCGGCGAACTCGATGGACAGCCCGGGAGACTTCTTCAGCATTCCGCCCACCAACCGGCGGTCCACGGCCGAGTCGTCCACCACGAGAATCGTGGGCATAACGGCGCTCCTGTGCGAAAAGAACCCCGGCGCGCCGCCTCACGCAGGATGAGCAAAAACTACTCCGTACCCCGCCGTTTCCGATCCACGAGAGGCGGCGGCGCGCATCCACCACTATAGAACCTGCCCAAAGCCGCCACAAGTTGCAAGCTGAGGGCGCGCCTTGCCGGTTCGACGTCGTTCACGTAGAAGAGCGGTCCGCGGAAGTCGTTCCACGCCGCGACGAACTGAAAGAGCGCGACGGCGGCCAAGGCGGGCGTGGTGAGCGGCAGGACGATGCGCCGGAACACCCCCACTCTCCCAGGCCTTCCAGGCGGGCGGCCTCGCTGTATTCCTAAACCCGTGCGGCCGAGAAGATTTCGCGTGTGCAAAACGTGAGCCGTGGCCGGCAGGTGCAATTATAATAGCGAGCGTCTTTTCGGCGGGCTGTGCTTAACCCACCCTTCTTCTCTTCTTGGAGCCGCGACATGCCCGGTGACTCCTCCCACGAAAACGGCCGCGCGCTGCTGGCCGCTTTGCGAAGCCTGCGGCGAGGGGACTTTCAGATCCGTTTGCCGATGGACCAGACGGGACTGGAGGGCGAGCTGGCGGAAGCCTTCAACGACGTGGCGCTGTTGCTGGATGAATCGACGAGCGATTTGGAAAGGATCAGCCGTCTGGTCGGCAAAGAAGGAGAAACGAAGCAGCGCCTGCCGCGCGGCGCCGCCACCGGCGCCTGGGCCAAGCGCGCCGATGCGATTAATGGACTCATCGACGATCTGGTCGAGCCGACGATTGAGGTGGCGCGGGTGATCGGCGCCGTGGCCCGCGGCGATCTCTCGCAGCGGATGGCGGAGCGAATCGACGGTCGTCCGCTCAAGGGCGCCTTCCTTCAAATCAGCGACACCGTCAACACGATGGTGGAGCAGCTCGGGGCGTTCGCCTCCGAGGTGACCCGCGTCGCTCGCGAAGTGGGCACCGAAGGGAAGCTCGGCGGGCAGGCGGAAGTGGAAGGCGTGGCCGGCACGTGGAAGGACCTGACCGACAACGTCAACTCGATGGCCAACAACCTCACCGACCAGGTCCGCAACATTGCGGCGGTCACC
>JAHWKS010000797.1 GCA_019347795.1 Planctomycetota bacterium
GGGATTGCGAGAGGAATGGACGGCGCAGGGCAAGGCCGAACAGTGGGATCGGCTGCAAGTCTACCTGGCCGGCGAAAAGTCGGCGCCGCCCTACGCCGATGCCGCCGCGGCCCTGGGAATGTCCGAAGGCGCTGTCAAGACCGCCGTACACCGCCTGCGAAAAGCATTCGGCCGGCGGCTCCGGCAAGAGATCGCAGAAACGGTGGCGGGCGAGGCGGAGGTCGATGAGGAGATTCGGGAACTTTTCGAGGCGCTGCGACGGTAATCGTTTAACCGCGGCCCAACGGGCCGCGCGCGGCGGCGCCGGTGGACGCGGTAAAATATGGTGTAACCTTTCCGCCGCTTTGCTTCTGTATGAGGATAGAGGCGAATCCCATCCTCCTGGGGAGAACGCGGCGATGGCGGAAAGCACGAGATGTCCGGAATGCGGGGCGGAGCTGCCCGAGGGTGCCCCTGACGCGCCGTGCGCGGCGTGCTTGATGAAGCTGGGGATGCAGAGTTGGGCGCGGCGGGATTCGCCCGGCGCGGGCGACGGCGGTTCGGCGCCCACCGCCGACCGGGTTCGCGTCTTTCAGGCGCCCTCTCCCGCGGAGCTTGCCCCGCGCTTTCCGCAGTTGGAGATCATCGCGCTGCTCGGGCAAGGCGGCATGGGGGCGGTCTACAAGGCGCGGCAGAAGAGCCTCGATCGACTGGTGGCGCTGAAGATCATCAATCCGGACGAAGCGGACGATCCCGGCTTCGCCGGCCGATTCGCCCGCGAGGCGAAGGCGCTGGCCCGGCTGAACCATCCCCACATCGTCGGCATCCACGACTTCGGCGAGACCGAGGGGATGTATTACTTCGTCATGGAATTCGTGGACGGGGTGGATCTTCGCTCGCTGATCGCCGACGGGAAGCTCCAGCCGGCGGAGGCGTTGGCCCTCGTGCCCCAGATTTGCGACGCGCTGCAATTCGCGCACGAGGAGGGCATCGTCCATCGCGACATCAAACCGGAAAACATCCTCGTGGACAAGCGCGGCCGGGTGAAGATCGCCGACTTCGGCCTCGCCAAAATGCTGCGGCTCTCGGCGGCCGAGCGAACGATCACCCACACCCGGCAGATCGTGGGCACCTTCCACTACATGGCGCCCGAGCAGTTCGAGCGGCCGGGCGAGATCGATCATCGCGTGGACATCTACGCCTTGGGCGTGGTGTTCTACGAGATGCTCACGGGCCTGTTGCCGGTGGGGCGCTTCGATCTGCCGTCGCAGCGGTGCGCCGTGGACGCGCGGCTTGACGAGGTGGTGCTCAAGGCCCTGGAGCGCGAGCCGGACCGCCGCTACCAGCACGCCAGCGACGTGAAGACGGACGTGGAGTCGTTGGAGTCGGTTCCGCAGAAGGCCCCGCGGACATCGCCCGCGTCACCGGCTGTGCCCGATCCCGAGGCGTTGGCGCTCGTGGAGGAAGTGCGGGAAGAGTTGGCGCTCCCGGCAATCTGGCTGATGGTGTACGGCGGATTGGCGTTAATAGCTGCGGTGATCGGGATGGCTGTTCTCGCCTATCTTGAATTCGTCGAAGACGAGGTCCGTTTCCACGAGGATATGCTCCTTATCCTGGGCATAATCCTCGGCGGCGGTCTCTTGGGAAGCATCGTCCTGGCCACGGGCGTGAAGATGCGGAAGTTGGAGGGCTACGATTTCGTCGTCGCCGGGTCGATCCTCACGCTTCTCACGCTCTTCAGCATGTTTACGGCGATCGCCGCCATCCCCTTAGGAATTTGGTGTCTTCTCCTGCTCCGCCGGCGCGATGTGCGCCGGGCGTTCGCGCTCCAACGCCGCCTGGTGCGGGAGGATCCGGAGCTCGCGGAGCAACTCTCGGTCAAGCGGACAACCGCCGCCCCGGGGTTTGCCATGGCCGCACTGGGCGTGATTGAGATGGTGGCGCCGGTCGTGGTTCTGTTGTTCCTGAATCCCGGCGATCGCAATGATGCGGGACCGATTGGACTAAGCCTCATCCCCGGCGCCGTAATGCTGGCGGGCGGCCTGGCGATGCTGCGGCTGGGGCCCTATGAACTGGCCGCGGCCGGCTACTGGGCCGCCGTGCTTCCCTGCACGCCGTTCTGGATCGTCACGCTCTGGGTGGGGCTGTGGGCGAGTTCCGTGTTGGACAAGCCGCAGGTGAAGGCGAAGTTCGATCATTGGGGCGAGGCTGCGCCGGCGGCGGGTCCTGACCCGGAAGCGACGCCGGCGAAGCCTGTCGAGCCGCCGCGGGCAATTGTCGAGAAAGAGACTGCGGACCTGGAGGACGCTCGCCGATCGGTCAAGGCGCCGGCGCTGGCGCTGGTGGGGGCGGGAATCCTCTCCATCTTTTGCGCCATCGCCGTTGTGGCGATCGGCCTGATCGTGATGGTTACGGACTCGAGGCACTATGACGGCGGCGGGATTCTTTCCTGGATCATTGTTTTTGGAGCGCCGACTCTCATTACCGCGCCGCTGATGATCATCGGCGGGTTGCGGATGAAGCAGCTCGAGTCGCGGTGGCTGGCCCTCGCGGCGGCAATCGTCGCCGTCTTGCCGCTCAACGTCGCAAGCCTGGTCGCCATCCCCATCGGCGTCTGGGCGTTGGTCGTTCTGAACCGCCGAAACGTGGAGCAGGCGTTCCGCGAGCAACCGGTCCGCTGGGAAGATTGGGAGCATGCGCTCCGGAAGACCTCGTCGCTGATCATCGCCGCGGCCGGCCTTCACGTCGCGTGCGTGGCGCCGTTCTGGGTGGTGTACGTGGTCGCGCCGCCGATGGGAGGCGAATGGCTTCCCATAACCATTAGCCTCTCTGCCGCCACAGGCGTGATTGTGCTGACTTCCATGACGATGCTTTACGGCGCCGTCCAGATGCGGCGCGTGCAGTCGCGCGGCTGGTGCCTGGCGGCGGGCGCCGCGGCCCTGCTTCCCGTCTCGCCCGCCTTCCTGATGAGCCTGCCGGCGGGATTATGCACGCTCTCGCTCCTCACCCGCCCCGGCGTCCGTGACTGGTTCGCCACGGCCGCGGTGAAGGGATAGGCTGCGACGGCCCCCGCTTGCAGGCGGCGGCTGTGTTTGGAACACTGCGTCCATCGCGGCCAACCGACGATGCCCCACTCGGAAAACGATTCCGATGAAGACAAATCCCGTCAAGCGCAAGCTCGCCGCCGGCGAGCCGACCTTCGGCACCTGGCTTTCGCTGGGCGATCTGTACGCCACGCGGGTGCTGGCGCGGCTGGGGTTCGACTGGCTGACGCTCGACATGGAGCACTCGGCGATCGACTGGGCGCAGGCGACCACCATCTTCGGGGCCATCGCCGACGCGGGCTGCGCGCCGCTGGCCCGCGTGCCTGAGGGGAACCACTTCCTCATCAAGCGCGTGCTGGACGCGGGAGCGTG
>JAHWKS010000039.1 GCA_019347795.1 Planctomycetota bacterium
GGCCGGGCGGGTTAAGCCGCACACCGGGTTTGTCGGCGACATCGAGAGCGGGCTGATGAAAATGATGCTCATCGGCCTGGGCAAGCACGAAGGCGCCAAGATCTATCACCGGGCCATCATGAACCACAGCTTCGGTCAGATTGTCCGCAGCGTGGGACGCGAGGTGCTAAGCCGCTGCCGCGTCGTGGCGGGAGTGGCGATCGTGGAAAACAGCTACGACGAGACGGCCCGCATCGCCGCGCTCCATCCTCACGAGTTCGAGGAGCGCGAGAAGGAGCTGCTGCTCTTGGCGAAGAAGTGGATGCCGAAGCTTCCTTTCCCCGTCGCCGACCTGCTGCTCATCGACGAGATCGGCAAAAACATCAGCGGATCAGGCATGGACACGAACGTCGTCGGCCGTAAGCACCACGACCACGCCGCCGCCGAGCACGAGCACCCGAAGGTCAAGCGGATCATCGTCCGAGGACTGACCCGCGAGACCCACGGCAATGCGACGGGGCTGGGCATGGCGGAGTTTTGCCTCAGCCGGGCGGTCGAGGAGATGGACCAGCGGATCACGCGGATCAACTCCCTCACCGGCGGCCATCCCACCGCGGCGATGCTCCCGCTGGATTACCCCACGGATCGCGAAGTGCTCGACGCCGCCCTGCCCACCATCGGCCTAGTGGATCCGCCCGAGGCTCGCCTGCTCTGGATTCGCAACACGCTTGATATAGCCGAACTCGAATGTTCCCGCGCCTATCTGGAGGAAGCCCGGCGGCGCGACGATCTAGAGATCCTCGGCGAACTGAGGCCGCTGCCGCTCGACGCGCACGGCATGTTGCCGTCGGTCGAGGAGTTGGGAAAACAAATGGCCAAAGCGGGATGAGGCAGGCGCTGATACTACGACATTCCCCACTGCTCGTGAACGCAGTCGTCGCGGCATGTTTGCTCCTCGCGGCCGGCGTTGCCGAGGGGCACCCGTTCCACGTCAGCCTGGCGGAGGCGGAGTACGATGCGGAGCGCAGTCGGCTGGAGGTCGCGCTTCGCGTTCACCCATCCGACTTGGAGGAGGCGCTGCGTCGGCAGGCGGGGAAGCGACTCGTCCTCGAAAACGACGGGGCCGACCCGCACATCGTCGCCTGGCTGCGGCGCAACCTCGTCGTGGAGACGCCTCAGGGAAAGGCCGACATCGAGTGGGTGGGAAAGGAGGTGTCGGTCAAGCACGCCTGGCTCTACTTCGAGATTCCGCTTTCCGGCGGGCTGGAAAACGTCGTGTTCACCAACCGCATCTTCTTCGACTTGCTCCCCGACCAAGTGAACACGATCAACTTCAAAGACGGCGGCCGCCGGACCACGCTCCACTTCACCCGCGGCGAGCCGCGGCGGACGTTGTCGTTTGAGCCGGCCGAGGAGGCGGCGCCCTGACCGGTTGATTGGGCGCTCCCATCACGCGAAGCGAGCCTATCTGGCTGGGGCGTCTTCTGCTAGATTCGCGGGGAGCCTGCCCGAAGAGGAAAGACGCCCGCCGATGAACTTTGCCGCTCTCTTGGACCTGGAAAAGACCCCCGCTGCGCTCCCGTACGACGCGCGCAGTTACGACCTGGAGGGGTTTCGCGAATGGTTGGCGGATCTCGGCCATCCCGAGCGGCAATCCCAGTTCGTGCACATCGCGGGCACGAAAGGAAAGGGCTCGACCGCCGCGCTCTTGGAGGCGATGCTCTTGGCCGCCGGCTTCGACACGGCGACGTTCACCAGCCCGCATCTGTCGCACTTCGGCGAGCGGTTTCGCTACGGCGGCGTCGCCTGGACGCTCGCGGAGTTCGACGCGGCGATGGATCGGCTGAACGAGGCCAGTCAGCCGCCGTGGCGGGACGCTCTCAAAACGCCGCATCGCTTCCGCACCGCGTTCGAGTTCATGACGGCGGCGGCCCTGGTGGAGTTCGCCCGTCGCGACGCGCGGCTCCGACAACAGAGCCGGCGCCAGATTGTGTGCTGGGAAACCGGCCTGGGGGGCCGGCTCGACTGCACGAACGTCGTCGATCCGCAGGTTTCCATCATCACGACGCTCGGGCTCGATCACACCGCCATCCTCGGCGAAACAATCGAGGAGATCGCCGCCGAGAAAGCCGGCATCATCAAACCCGGCCGACCGGTGATCGTTGCCCGGCAACGTCCGGAGTTCGCCGACCGCGTGCTGCCGGTAATACGCGCGCGCGCGATTGAACTGAACGCGCCGCTGATTGCAGCGTGGGAGGCGTGTCCCGTGCTGGTTGCCGAAGAATCGCCCGGGGGG
Source organism: Planctomycetota bacterium (assembly GCA_019347795.1). GTDB lineage: Bacteria > Planctomycetota > Planctomycetia > Pirellulales > Pirellulaceae > JAHWKS01. The sequence continues at coordinate 2,276 of JAHWKS010000039.1, forward strand.
CAGACGGTCGAATTCCGGCTTCCCGACGGCTCGCAGCACGTGGCTCATTTGCCGCTTCACGGCCGCTTTCAACATGCGAACCTGGAGGCGGCGCTGGCCGCGGCGTGGACGATTGCGAGGGAGTCTGCGGCGCCGGCGACGCTGCTTGGCGATCGATTGGCGGGAGGCGTCTCCGAATGTCGCTGGGCGGGGCGAATGGAAATCGACTTTGCCTCTTCGGGTCAGGCGCTGGTGCTGGACGGCGCCCACTGTCCGCTGAGTGCGGCGGCGGCGACGGAGACGCTCCTCGACTGGCGCCGTGGCGCAGCGCTGCCGACCGGCCCGTTCGAATTGCTCTGGGGCATGCAGCGCGACAAGAAGCATCGCGAGTTCCTGGAAGCCCTAACCCGCGCCGCCCCGCCGGATCTCTTCGGCGGCGTCCACACGTATCGCGTCACGGGAGTCCGCGGCGCCGAGCCGGAAACGCTTGCCGCCGTCGCCGCCGACTTCGGACTCGTCGCCGGCTCGCACGCCGATCCGCAACAGGCCCTCCGGTCCGCCGCCGCCGCCGGTCGGAACGTCCTCGCGGTGGGAACGCTGTACACCCTCGCGGAGCTGCGCGAGTGCTGGCAAAACGATCCGTTGGCCACCCTGTGAGGGAACGCGGTGGACGTTCTCATAGCCGAAAACATTACCGGCCCGTCGATCGACGCTCTGGCGGAACGGCTGACGGTCCGGCGAGTTCCCGACCTGCATCGCGACCCGGACCGCCTGCGCGATGTCATGCAGGAAGCGCATGCGCTGATCGTGCGCAATGCGACGCAAGTTACGGGACAACTCATTCGGCAGTCGCCGCAATTGCGGATCATCGCCCGCGCGGGAGTCGGCTTGGACAACATCGACGTGAAAGCCGCCACGGAGTGCGGCGTAGTGGTGACCAACACGCCCGAGCAGAACGCGGTGTCGGTGGCGGAGTTGACCATCGGCCTTTTGCTGGCCCTGGCTCGAAAGATCCCCGCCGCCGATCGTCACGCGAAAGGCGGCGGCTGGGATCGGCAGTCGTTCATGGGAACGGAGCTGCACAGGAAGACGCTGGGCGTGGTCGGGTTCGGACGCATCGGCTTTCTGACGGCCATGCGCGGACGAGCGCTGGGGATGCAGGTGCTGGCGTATGATCCGTATCTCTCGCCCGATACGGTGACGCTGGCTGAGGCCCAGGCGCGGCCCACGTCGCTGGAGGAACTCCTCGCCGAGTCGCACGCGGTCGCCTGCCATCTTCCCGGCGGCGCCCAGACGCGGAATCTGTTCAATGCGGCCGCGTTCGCTCAGATGCGAACCGGGGCGTACTTTGTGAATGCGGCGCGGGGCGAAGTGGTCGAAGAGCCGGCGCTTGTGGCGGCTCTGGAGGAGGGGCGGCTCGCCGGCGCCGCGCTCGACGTGCGGAGCGAGGAGCCGCCCCGCCCCGGCCCGCTGGAGGCGATGGACCGGGTGATCCTTACGCCGCATGTCGGCGCCTTCACCGAGGAAGCGCAGCAGCGGGTGCTCGCCGCGGTCTGCCGCGACGTGGAAGCGGTTCTCTCCGGCGATGCGGCGACGTACTTCGTCAACTGCGCGCATCCTCGCCCCCGGCCCCCGCTGGAATAATCCGAACGCGCCCGACTTCCGTCACCGCCGGAACTACGCTGCGCCGATACACGATGGGGCGCAGCGTTCTTTCAAGCGAAGCCTGGGGAGGTCTCCGATGCGTGCGGGACGCGTACTGACGGTTATGCTGGTTGTGACGGTAACCGCTTCGCAGCGGCTGCGGGCCGAGGAAGCGGAGGCGCCCGTCTGGCGGGAGGACACGTTCGTCGCCTGGCAAGCCGCGCAGGACACCGGCCGTCCGCTGCTCTTGTTCGTGGTCGCCGATCACTGTCCCTACTGCAAGCTGATGGACCGCAACACGTTCTCCGATCACGACGTGCGGTCGCGACTGCGCGATTCGTTCATCGCCGCCCGCGTGGACGCCGGCCGGCAACCCGAGTTGGCGCGAAAGCTGCAAGTGCAGGCTTATCCGACGACGGTGGTCGTGAACCAGGAGAACCGCGTCATCGGCGCCATCCCCGGCTACGTCGAGCCGCGCGAGTTCGAACGCCGCCTGGCGGAGTTGACGCCGTAGAGCGCCAGCGTCTCTGCTACCCGCTGACTGCGGCCTTTGATACGCTGGTTTCCGTTCGACGCGGTGAAACGAGGGTGATCATGGGACGCACTTCATTCTTGATTACAGCGCTGATGGCGTCGATCGCCCCAGCACAAGAGGCCGACGCGCCTGCGGAAAAGAAAGCGAAGACCGCGTCCCCCGTCGAGCGAGGCAGGTACCTTGTGCATCACGTGGCGATGTGCGTCGTTTGTCATTCGCCGCGCACGGAGAACGGGCGGATCATCGAGGAGCGGCTGCTCGAAGGAGCGCCGATGCCGGTTTCCTCGCCGTTTCCGCGGCAGACGTGGGCCTTCCGCGCCCCGTCGATCGCGGGCCTGGGCGGCTTCTCCGAAGAGGCGATCGTCACGCTCCTGCAGACCGGCGCCCGCCCCAACGGCGAGGCCCCCAAGCCGCCGATGCCGCCCTTCCGCATGACCGAGGAAGACGCCCGCGCCGTCGTCGCGTACCTCAAGTCGGCGCGATAGCGTATCATGTCCGTATGCCGGACATCCGCTTCGAGGAACGACGCCGCGCCGAACGCCTCGCTCCCGAGGAGCTTGCGCGCCATCAAGTTGTGCGGCTCAACCACCTGCTCGATGCGATCCTCCCGCACAACAAGTTCTACGCCGAGAAGTTGGCAGGCGTACGGCTGCCGCTTGCATCGCCCGAGGACGTGGCCCGGCTCCCGTACACGTTCAAGGATGAGCTGATCGGCGAGGCGCCCTTCGATTATGCGGCAAACCTCACCTACCCGCTGGAGCGCTACGTCCGTTTTCATCGCACCTCGGGAACCCGCGGCCGGCCGCTGGCGGTGCTCGACACGGCCGCCGACTGGGGATGGTGGATGGATGTCTGGCAGTACGTGCTGGACGCGGCGGAGTTGGGTCCTGAGGACCGTGCGGCGATGCTGTTCTCCTTCGGTCCCTTCATCGGCTTCTGGAGCGCCAACGACGCGCTTCTAGCTCGCGGCTGCATGACGATCCCCTGCGGCGGGCTGAGCACGCTGGCCCGACTGGAGTTGCTCCGCACTAGCCGCGCGACGGTCGTGTTCTGTACGCCAAGTTACGCGCTGCACGCGGCGGAGGTGGCGGCGGAGAACCAGATCGAAGTCGCCTCGCTCGAGGTGCGGCGGATCGTCGTGGCCGGCGAGCCGGGCGGATCGATTCCGGCCGTGCGAAGCCGCATCGAGGCGGCCTGGAACGCGAAGGTGATCGACCACTCCGGCGCCACCGAGGTTGGTCCCTGGGGATACGCCGATGCGGAGAATCGCGGACTGCGGGTGATCGAAAGCCACTTCCTCGCCGAATTCCTCTCGCTGGAAACCGGCCGGCCGGCCGCCGAAGGCGAACTCGCGGAGCTGGTGCTCACCACGCTTGGCCGGGAGGGCGCCCCGGTCATTCGCTATCGCACCGGCGACCTGGTGCGGCCGGTGTGGAGCGCGCCGGGCGAGAACCGCTTCGTCCTCCTGGAGGGCGGCGTGCTGGGCCGTGCGGACGACATGATGATCATCCGCGGCGTGAATGTATTCCCATCGTCGATCGAGCAAATCCTCCGCAGCTTTCCCGAGATCGTTGAGTACCGCATGACCGCCCACAAAGCGGGCGCGATGGACGCGCTGACCGTGGAGATCGAAGACCGCCTGGAGCGCCCGGAGCGCGTCGCCAAAGAGATGCAGGTCCGCCTCGGGCTGAAGGTGGCGGTTCGCAGCGTCCCCAGCGGATCGTTGCCGCGATTCGAGGGGAAAGGCAAACGCTTCGTCGATCGTCGCGGGGAGGGAACGTAGGCTCATGCCATTGACGCCGGAGCTCGTGGATCGCTGTCGCCGACAGTTTCCCGCCCTTTCGCGAAACCAGGACGGGCGCCCGGTCGTCTATCTCGATGGGCCGGCGGGGACGCAGGTCCCGCAGCGGGTGATCGACGCGGTGAGCGATTACCTCGCGCATCACAACGCCAATCAATGCGGACGATTCGCCGCCGGCCGCGAAACCGACGCCATGATGACTGCGGCTCACGAGGCCGTCGCCGACCTGTTCGGCGCCGACGATCCGGACACGGTCGCCTTCGGACCGAACATGACGACGCTCACGTTCGCCTTTTCCCGCGCGTTGGGACGAACCTGGCACGCTGGCGATGAGGTGCTGGTCACCCGGCTCGACCATGACGCCAACATCACGCCGTGGGTGCGAGCCGCCGCAGACGCCGGGGCGACGGTGCGGTTGGTGGAGATTCATCGCGAGGACTGCACGCTCGACCTTGATGATCTGCGGAGTAAGCTATCCGAACGCACGCGGCTGGTTGCGGTGGGATGCGCGTCGAACTCCGTCGGCTCAATCAACCCCGTCGGCGACATCTGCCGCTGGGCCCATCAAGCCGGCGCCGAGGTGTTCTTGGATGCGGTCCACTTCGCCCCGCACGATCTGGTGGACGTGAAGGAGTTCGGGTGCGATTATCTCGCGTGCTCGGCTTACAAGTTCTTCGGGCCGCACGTCGGCATTCTCTGGGGACGGCGCGAGCGGCTGGAGGAGCTGCCCGCCTACAAAGTGCGGCCGGCGTCCGACTCGCTTCCGAGCAAGTGGATGACGGGGACGCAGAACCACGAGGGGATCGCCGGGGTGTTGGCGACGGTTGAGTACCTCGCAGAGATCGGCCGCGCCGTCTCGCGAGACGATTCTCTCTCCCGCCGCGAGGCGCTGCGGGAGGGCTACGCCGCCATCCGCGAGTACGAGGGCGGGCTCCTCCAGCGGCTCCTCGCCGGCCTGGCCAAGATTGAAGGCGTGAGAGTATACGGCATCACCGATGAAGGCCGTCTCCACGAGCGGCTGCCGACGGTGTCGCTCACCCACGCCCGCCACACTCCGGCCGAATTGGCCGAGCAGCTCGGCCGGCGCGGCATTTTCACCTGGCACGGTAACTATTACGCCCTTTGTCTGACCGAAGCCCTCGGCCTGGAGCCGCACGGAATGCTGCGGCTCGGCCTGGTCCATTACAACACGGCAGACGAGGTGGACCGCGTGCTGGCGGCCCTCCGTGAAATTGGCGAATCATGACCACAACGAAACCCTCCACCCGCTCATGGCGGAGCATGAGCCTGCGCACCCTGCTGCTTCTAATGCTCGCCAGCGGCTGCGTGCTGGGCCTGATCGGCCGCGAATCGCGCGAGGCGAAGAGGCGGGCGCAGATTGCGGAGGACTTGAGCAAGGCGGCCGAAAAGATCGACGTGGAATATGTGAACTTCTTCGGACGGCCGACGTCGTCGCCGCCGCCGGATTGGCTGGCGACGCTGTTGGGCGAGCCGTTCTTTCAGCAAGTCACCGCGGTCGTCATCCGCAGTCCCAACCTCTTGCCCAAAGACGGGAGCGTAGTCGCCGAACCTCCTAGAGACGACTTGAGGACGCCGATCAAACCCGCGCTCTTGCCCGGCAGCGTCCTCGGGGAGCTGAAGCATCTTCGCAAGTTCGAGGTCAGCCCGTGGGGCGCCTACGGCTTCACCGACAACCACGCGGCGGGATTGGAGTCGCTGCGAAAGCTGGAGACCGTGTCGTTCGCCAATGCACAAGTGACCGACAAGGGCGTAATCCATCTCTCGCCGGAGAACCCGCTCCGCTCGCTCAATCTCGCCCGCACGCTGGTCGGCGACGCGGGGCTGGCTCACCTGGCCGGCTTTGACTCGCTTGAAGAACTCGACCTGACCGACACGCTGGTGACCGACCCAGGGATGCGGGCGCTCGCCGCGTTGCCCAACCTGCGAACGCTGCGACTGGATCGAGTGATGGTCTCTGATAAAGGCATCCGCACCTTGACCTCATGCCCGAACCTGGAAACGCTGCACTTGGCGCGGCTGCCGCTGACCGCCGACGCTCTGACGGCGCTCGCCGATTTCCCGCGATTGAAGACGCTCCGACTCGGCGACGTTTCCAGGCCCGACGGAGAAGTAGCGTTCCTGGGGAAGCAGCTTGAGATGCTTCGCGCGAAAGATGGGCAGCTCGCCGCCCTTCGCTGCCTGGGGCCGCCGAGTGTTTTCTGGGCGATCCACCGCAGTCATGCCCCGCGCAATACGCCTTACCTGCGGTGGCTGCTGGAGCACGGCGCCGACCCCGACGAGAAGACGCACAATAACATCTCGGCCGTTCTGGTTCTCACCAACCGCAAGGCGCCGGAGCCGGCGGGCGTGCTGGCGGAGTTCGGCGCCGATTTGAACGCGGCCGATTCGTACGGGCGAACGCCGCTCTCGGTGGCCGCCGGACAGGGCGACCTGGCGATGATTCATTACCTCGCCCGCTTGGGCGCCAAAACCGACCCGGCCCGCGGCCATTCGCCGCTCGCGGTGGCCGCGTCTCGCCGACAGACAGGAGCGGTTCGCCTGCTGCTCGAGATCGGCGCCGACGTTCACGGCGCAACCCGTGCGGGAGACACGGCGCTGCACCTGGCGGTGCGTCACAACGCTCCGGAAGCGGTACGATTTTTACTCGCCCATGGGGCGGACCCGCACCGCAAGAATCCACAAGGCCACACGCCGCTCGCCATCGCCGAAAAGGCGAGGATGTGGGAAATCGCCGATGTGTTGAAGGGGAGCGCCGAATGAGCGCGGCGTCGGGACGCTACGTGCTGGTGCAGGCGGTCACGCTGGTCAGGATCCCGCTGGCGATTGCGTTCTCGGCCTTGCTCCTGTCCAGCCAAAAGCCGTTCTCCCCGACGGTCCTCATCGTCGGCAGCGGACTGCTGGTGCTGTCGGAGATCACCGACTTTCTCGACGGCCAGCTCGCGCGGCGGCTGGGTGTGGTGAGCGAGACGGGGGCGATGCTCGATCCGTATTCCGACAGCGTCTCGAGATTGATCGTCTATTGGTCGCTGGCGAGCGTTGGGCTGGCCCTCGCGTTCGTCCCGCTGGTGATGGCGATCCGCGACGTTACCATCGCTTATTGCCGCATCACCTGGGTGCGGCAGGGGAAGTCGGTCTCGGCCAAGTGGAGCGGCAAAATCAAAGCGGCGGTGCAGGGCGTCTGCGCGTTCCTGCTGTTGTGGAGTCCGGTGTATCGCGGGCCCGCCGGTGCGTGGGTCGTTCCCGCGCTTTCCTGGCTGGTGATTGCCGTCACCGTTTACTCCGCGATCGATTATCTCCGGCCGAAGAGCTGAAGCGCGACACGTGGCGAAGCATCGACGTTCCTCATTTCCCTCGGCGCCGCGGCTGCTCTTTACCTGCGAGCATGGCGGTAATCGCGTGCCGCGCGAGTTCGCCGATCTCTTCCGTGATGCGAAGACGGCGCTGGAGAGCCATCGCGGCTACGACCCCGGTGCCTTGCCGCTGGCGAAGTCTCTCGCCGGGCGGTTTGAGGCCGCGTTTTTCTTCTCCACGATCACGCGGCTGTTGGTCGAGTTGAACCGCTCGCCGCGGAATCGGCGGCTGTTCTCCGAGTTCACGTCCGCTCTGGACGCGACGACGCGCCAGGTGATGCGGGAGATGTACTATGATCCCTATCGGCGCCAGGTCGAAACATGGATCGAAAATGCGATCTCGCAGAACGACGCCGTGCTGCACGTCTCGGTGCACACGTTTACGCCGGAGCTGAATGGCGTCGTGCGCAATGCGGACGTCGGTCTGCTCTACGATCCATCCCGCCGTTGGGAGACCGACCTTTGCCGCCGCTGGCGGGACGACCTCGCCGCTGCGCGCGGCGATCTGCGGGTGCGGCGAAACTTCCCGTATCTCGGAAAGGCGGACGGCTTCACAACGCACCTGCGGCGCCGGTTCGCCCCCGAGCGTTACGCCGGCGTCGAACTGGAAGTCAACCAGCTCTGGCCGCGCAAGCCGGCTCGGGAATGGCGCGCGCTGCAGCGCGCCATCGGCGATTCCTTGAGCCGCGCCGTCGATGCGACCCGCGACACAGCGGGCGCCGGAGAAAATTGACCTACGTTAGAGAGGATAGGTATCTTGAATTTGTCCCCACGTTTCCCTGCGAATTGAGGAACGGCTTGTCGTGTTGAATCTGGCGATTCTGCCGATCGTGGCGGCCGTCGCGATGGCCGAGGATCTTTCCGCCGCAATTGCGTCCGCGGATCGCATTGCGGCGGCGCGGGTGGATGGGGCGCCGATCTACGTGCACGAGGTGCAGCGGCTCATTGAGCGGGTGCTTGGCCGGCGTAAAGTCACGCCGGAAGCGCGGCCCGTGCTTGAGGCTGAGACGCTGGAGCAGTTGGTGAAGCGCCGCCTGATCCTGAAGTTTCTCGAGAAGCGCAACCTCGCCGCCAGCCGCGAAGACCTGGAAGCCGAAGTCTCCCGCATCAAGCGGCAGTTGGCGCAGCAGGGAACGACGCTGGAGGAATACCTCCAGCGCACCGGGCAGACCCGCGGGGACCTCGAGCAAACCCTGCTCTGGGAGCAAACGTGGCGCCGCTACCTGGAGCGGAATCTGAGCGAGGAGAACCTCGAGCGGTACTTCCAGAGCCGGCGCCGCGAGTTCGACGGCACGGAGCTGCGCGTCGCGCACATCTTGATCAAGCCCGCCGTTGCGGATGATCCGGAGTCGCTGACGGCGGCCGTGCAGCAGGCGGAGCAGATTCGCGGGCAGATTGCCGCGGGCGCCGTGGACTTCGCCGCCGCGGCCCGCGAGCATTCCGCCTCTCCCACCGCGGAGCAGGGAGGGGACATTGGCTTCCTCGGCCGGAAGGCGCCCATGCCCGAGCCGTTCTCCAAAGCCGCCTTCGCGCTCAAGCCGGGCGAGGTGAGTCCGCCCGTGGTCACCCCGTTCGGCGCGCATCTGATCCAGGTGCTCGAAGCAAAGCCGGGCGACAAAACCTGGCGCGACGTCCGCGGCGAGTTGGAGCAGGCGGTGACGCAGTATCTCTTCGACTGGGTCGCGACGCAGCAGCGCCCGCACTCGCAGGTCGAGTACACGGGCGCCGCGCCGCACTTCGAGCCGGGGACGAAGAAGCTGAACCCATCAGCCGCGACGCGCTAGCGTCCGACTCGGTCCCGGTCTACGGCAGCTCCTCGCTCTTCATCTCCATCGTCAGGTCGAGATCGCCCTCCAGGTCCGTGTTCATGATTGAGAGCGTGAAATTGCCGGTGATGTGCATCTTGTCGAGCGATTCGATCGTGCGTCCCTTCGCCGGGTCGAACAGAGACCGCGTCTCGCCCGATTTGAACTTGAGGTCGCTCTTCGTGACCGTGCCCGGAAGGGCGCCGCCTGGGCGGATCGCGTACTCGACCCCTTCGGTCTTCGCCGCAATCTTCTCCAGACGCTGCGTGCCGGTCACGGTGGAGCGAACTTCCGGCCCGGCGTATTGAAATACGCGGTCGAGCTTAAAGATCTGCCCGGCGCCCAGCGGCAACACGACTTCCCGCTCCCACGTTTCGCCCGCTTCGACCGCCTCCTTGGGATACCGCCCGAGCATCTGCTCGGCGGCGATTTTCACATCCTCCGGATCGACGCCGGATTCGGCATCAAGGCCAGACACCGACTTGTATTGATTGTTCTCGTCCAGCACGAGCGTGTAGGTTATCCCCTTCATCGCCTGGAGCCGGTCGAGGATAATCTGGAAGTTCGGATCGTCGGATTTCGCTTCACCGGTTTCCGAGTTGTAGATTACTTTTTTGCCGCCGGGGAGCGTCAGCTCCGAAACGATCTTGGTGTACGTCACGGCAAGCGGCAAGTCGCCCTGCTCGTTCCGCTTGCCCACGACGGTGGTGGATTCGACGACCGTGTTGTTCGCCGTTTCCTGCGTTTGCCCGGCAATCTTCAACGTCTGTCGGGCGGAAACCGTTTCTCGCTTCTTAAACTTATCCCCCTCCTTGAAATTCGGTTGGATTTTCGTCTCGGCGGCGGCGGCCGACGCGAGGAGGGCGACGCACAGCACGGCGGCAAGGGAGCGGAAAGTCATAGCGGACCTCACCAAAAAAAGGAGTGGAGCCGATACGAGAAGATTCGCTGGTTGCGACGGGTTCTTGGACGCGCACCCGGTTTTGAAGGAATTTCCTGATGATAATCGAAGGATGCAGCAACGCGAATACCTCGCCCGACGCCGCCTGGAAGCAGCGGCTGCGCCGCAACCTCCTGCGCTGGTTCGACAAGCACGCCCGGCCGATGCCGTGGCGCGACCGTCCCACGCCGTACCACGTCTGGGTCAGCGAAGTGATGCTCCAACAGACGCAGGTGGCGACCGTCGTCCCCTACTTTGAGCGGTTCATCGCCCGCTTCCCCGACGCGGCCTCCCTGGCGGCCGCGGACGAAGGCGAAGTCCTGCGGCTGTGGGAGGGCCTCGGCTACTATCGACGCGCGCGGCAGTTGCATCAGGCGGCCCGGCACATCGTTGAGCGGCATGACGGCAAGTTCCCGGATGACCGCGAGGCGATTCATGCCCTCCCCGGCGTCGGGCGCTACACCGCCGGCGCGATCCTCTCCATCGCCTTCGGCCGCCGGGCGCCGATCCTGGAAGCCAACACGAAGCGCGTGCTCGGCCGGCTGCTGGCGTATCGCGGCGCTCCGGAATCGACGGCGGGCCAGCAACTCCTGTGGCGGTTCGCCGAAGACGTCCTCCCGCGAAACAACGTCGGAGCCTTCAACCAGGCCCTGATGGAATTGGGCAGCGAAGTCTGCGCGCCGCGGAATCCCAAGTGCAGCTCGTGTCCCGTCGCATCGCTTTGCCCGACAAGATCCGCGGGACTCCAGGATCAAATTCCTCCTCCCAAGCGAAAGCCGGCGTACGAAAGCGTCACGGAAGCCGCGGTAATCATCCGCCGCCGAGGCCGCCTCTACCTGCGGCAGCGCGGCGATGATGAACGCTGGGCCGGGTTGTGGGACTTCCCGCGATTCTCCGTCCCCTCCGGCAACGGCCGTCCTTCGCACGCGGCGCTGGTTCATGGCGTCTCGGAAACGACCGGCTTAACGGTGAACGCGACGCAATACATCACGACGCTCAAGCACGGGGTGACGCGGTTCCGTATCACGCTTCACTGTTACGAAGCAAAGCACGTCGCCGGCCGCGTCCGCGACGCCCGCTGGCTCCGGCCGAGCGAGTTGGAGAACTACCCGCTCAGCGTCACCGGCCGCAAGATCAGCCGCTTTGCGTTGTGAGTCGCCGGCTCGTAACATCGCCTGGACGGCCTCGCAGAAGCGTTTGCGGATTTTGAGTAAAATGACTGGGGCATGCAGAAATCCCGCGACTCCGACGAACACGAAATTCGCC
>JAHWKS010000798.1 GCA_019347795.1 Planctomycetota bacterium
CTTGTCTTGGGGTGGGTCGGCGCGGTCCTATGGGCGTACATCTTCGAGACGACCGGCCTGGCGTTCGGATTTGGCGTCCTCGCCGTCTGCACCTGGGTGGCGTGGGGCGTTTTTCTGGCGTGGTTGTTCGGGATTCGCCGGCGCATGAAGCGGCATCTCGGTTATTCCCTGAAAGCGGCGACGTTCCTGGAGAAAGAAATTTCCGCCAGCCGCGTGGCCGACGTGCGGCGGGCGCTGGAGTCGCTTTATGGCGACAAGGTGGACGACCGCACGCGCCGCTATGGCGTCGAGTTCGGCTACGCCAGCTCCTTTGGCTCACTTCAAGAAAATGACCGCGAGATCAAATCGCTACAGTGGATGAGCGTCGAGTCGCAACCAGGGCGGTTTGAGAACTTTCCCACCAACGCCGTCTATCTTCTGTTTCGCGAGGAGCAGCCTTTCGCCGCGTATTTGCAGACGCCCGCGGAAGCGCCGGCGGTCGATCACGAGGAGGGATTCGAGCAGTTGGGCGTCTCGCACGGCATCAAACTTCAGGTCTTCGCCGAGTCGGTGGACGAAGCCGCGCGGGTCCTCGAGTACGTCCTCCGCGTGGCGAGCGTCAGCTCGGTCTACAGGGGAAAGATGCTCCACGTCTCGCCGCGCGGGTCGGGTCTTCCCGGCCAGACGATCCGCGTCGCCGATCGGCCGCTCATTGACCCAGAGCGCATCGTTCTCCCGCCGCACGTGCTGGAGGTCGTTCGCCGTTCGGTCTCCGCGAGGTTGGAGTTTCACAATCTGCTTCAGCGCCACGGCCACATATCCAAGACCGGCATTCTGCTTTACGGGCCGCCGGGAACGGGCAAGACGCTTGTCGCGAAGCAATTGATCGGCGCCTGCCAGAACCACACAGCCGTCGTACCGGCGGGCATGGAGACGGAGACAATTCGCGAGGCGTTCCGGCTGGCGGCGTACCTCCAACCGGCGCTGATCGTGATCGAGGACGTGGACCTTCTGGCCGCACGCCGCGAATCGAACGCGAACGTCACCAGCCTTCAAGAGTTGATGAACGAGATGGACGGCCTGCTCCCCTCGACCGAGGCAATTGTGCTGATGACCACCAACCGGCCGGACGTGCTCGAACCCGCTCTGGCGTCCCGACCGGGGCGCGTCTCCCAGGCCGTGCTCTTCCCCCTGCCCGACGCGCCGCTTCGCGAGAAGTTGCTGCGAATGTTTTGCGCCAAGGCGGACGTCACGCAGGTGAATTTCCCGCAGTGGATCGAACGGACGGATGGCGCCAGCCCCGCATTCCTGGAGGAATTGTCAAAGCGGGCCATCCTTTTCGCCGCAGAGCGGCTGGTCCATTCTTCCAGCTCCGACGCGGTCAAGCTCACCGACGCAGACTTCGACCGGGCGATTCACGAACTGGTAGTCTTCGGCGGCAGCCTTACGAGCCGCCTGCTGGGGTTTCCCGAAAACCCCCGACGGAGAAGCCGCCGACAGCCCCCAGCGGCAAGTAAGCGTGGCCAGGTAGGCGTCGCCTGCCGGACGGCGCCACTCCATCCGCCGCTGCAGACCGACGCCGCGCCAACGCTCTCGTGTGATTCAATCAGGTAACCCGATCCTCCGTTGTTTATGACCCCGCCCAAAGAAGATCCTGTCCTCCGTAGCGCGCGTCGCGAAGCGTGCGTCGCGCTCGTCATCTGGATCGGCGCGATGTCCTACTGCCTCGGCTACTGCTGGCAGTATGCCTACGGCCGTCCGCCGGAGGATCTGGTGCTGATCTATGGCGTACCGGATTGGGTGTTGTGGGGGGGTCATCCTGCCTTGGACCGCGTGCGTGGGGATTTGCTGGTGGTATGCCTACCGCTTCATGAGCGACCAACCTCTGGGCGCCGAAGCGAATCCCCGCGACGATAGCGAGGTTTGACTGCGGGATTTCCTGAACATCGACTTGAAAGTCCCCTTGTGCCGAATGCGTCGCAACCGACCGGGTTTGGCGCCATCACCGCGCTGGCGGTGTTCATCGTCACGTCCGTCTGGTTAGCAGTGCTCGCCCAGCGCGTCGTGCGGAAAGGCTCCTTTCTCCAATGCTACTTCCTGGGCAATCGCGGATTGGGCGCGTGGGCGTTGGCGCTGACGGCCACGGTGCAAAGCGGCGGGACATTCATGGGGTTCCCCTCGCTGGTGTACAGTTATGGCTGGGTCGTTTCGCTGTGGATCGCCAGTTACATGGTCGTGCCGATCATGGGCTTCGGCGTACTGGCGAAGCGGTTCTCGCAGCTCTCGCGCCGCACCGGCGCCATCACCGTGCCCGACCTGTTGCGCGAGCGCTTCCAAAGTCCGGCTGTGGGTCTGGCCGCGTCGCTGCTGATCATGTTCTTCATGAGCTTCATGATGGTCGCCCAATTCAAGGCGGGGGCGTCGGTCATGAAGGTGGCCTGGCCGGCGACGACTCCCTCGCTCGCTGACGGGGCGGCTCAGGTGGATTGGCTCTTCTACACCGGCCTGGCCGTGTTCACGGTGACGGTGGTCGGCTACACGATGATCGGCGGATTTCTCGCGGCCGTATGGACCGACTTGTTCCAAAGCGTCTTGATGTGGCTGGGAGTAATGATTCTCGTGTCGCTGGCGCTCTGGAAGGCCGGGGGATTGGAGACTGCGTCGCTCCAGGCGGTCCGCAATACCGGCCCGGAATTCGTCACCGCCCCGGGCTACTCGCCCGACGGCAGACAGTTTCTCACGCCGCCGCTGGCGTTGTCGTTCTTCTTCGTATGGACCTTCGGCGGCATGGGCTCGCCCGCCACACTCGTGCGGTTGATGGCCTGTAAAGACACGTACACGATTCGCCGATCGGTCTTTCTGTTGGCCGCATACAACTACATGATTTACCTGCCGCTGATCGTAATCTGCGTCGCCGCTCGGGCCGTAATGCCCGACCTGGCGGTCTCGGACGAAGTGATTCCCCGAATGGCGCTGTGGAGCACTCAGGACCTGCCCGGGGGATCGCTGATAGCTGGATTGGTGCTGGCGGCTCCATTCGGCGCGGTGATGGCCACCGTCAGCTCATACCTTGTAGTGATCGCCTCCGGCCTCGTGCGCGATATTTACCAGCGGCGCCTGCGGCCCGACGCCACTCCGCGAGAAATCCAATGCCTCACGTACGCGGCAATGGTGCTGGTGGGCCTTGTGGCCGTGGCGGCGAACCTGCGTCCGGTTTCGTTTCTCCAGGCGATTGTCGTCTTCTGCGGGAGCAGCGGAGCGGCCACTTTCGTGGTTCCCGCCGTCATGGCCGCGTACTGGCGACGCGCCACCGCCGCGGGCGTGTTGGCCGCAATGCTTGCCGGCGCGGGAACGTCGCTGGCTTTATTGCTTATCGGCTCGCAAATGAACGACCCCCGCCTCGGCCCAGCGA
>JAHWKS010000799.1 GCA_019347795.1 Planctomycetota bacterium
GAGGTGGTGCCCGCCAGCTTCAAGGTGAAGCTGTTCAAGTGCTTCCTCGACGCTGCGGTGAGCGAGCAGATCGCGCGGATGGTGGCCATGAAAGGCGCCACCGAGAACGCGGGCGACCTGATCAAGAAGCTGTCGATGACCTACAACCGCGCCCGCCAGACCCAGATCACCAGCGAACTGATGGACATCATCGGCGGAGCGGAAGCGATCTCGTAAACCAGGAGAACTCGGTTCCGAGAATCCCAGTTTCTCCGAAGCCAGGTAAGGAATCAGGGGTCAGGAATCAGGAGTCAGTAGATCGCAAACAAGCGCCGCTTCCTGACTCCTGACTCCTGACTCCTGACCGACGGCGCCTGATAAATCCACCATCCCAAGTTACTCAGAGTCCACGATCCGTCATGGCAACTACGACTGAAACCATCGGACATGTCACGCAAGTCATCGGCTCGACTTTCGACGCCGAGTTTGAGGAGGATCACCTCCCTGCCATTTACAACGCGGTTAAAATCCGCGGCGAGCACAAAGGGGTCACCATCGACCTGACCGGCGAGGTCCAAGGACACCTCGGCGGCGGCCGGGTGCGCTGCGTCGCCCTCGGGAGCACCGACGGCCTGGTCCGCGGACAGGAGTGCCTCGACACCAAGTCGCCGGTAATGGTCCCTGTCGGCAAGGCCACGCTGGGACGCGTCTTCAACGTGCTGGGTGAGCCGGTTGACGGCCGCGGCCCGGTCGAGGCCGAAGAGTACTGGCCGATTCATCGCCCTGCCCCCGCGGTAAAAGACCTGCAAACCAACACCGAGGTCTTCGAGACGGGCATCAAGGTGATCGACTTGCTGACGCCGTTCGTCCGCGGCGGGAAGGCGGGCCTGTTCGGCGGCGCCGGGCTGGGCAAGACGGTCATTCTCACGGAGTTGATCGCCCGCATCGCCAAGGAGCACGGCGGCTATTCGGTGTTCGCCGGCGTGGGGGAGCGGACCCGCGAGGGGACCGACCTCTGGCTCGAGATGCAAGAGACCGAGATGGGGGGCGGCCGCAAGGTCATTGAGCAAACCTGCATGGTGTTCGGCCAGATGAACGAGCCCCCCGGCGCCCGGCTGCGGGTCGCCCTGGCGGGTCTGACGATGGCCGAGTATTTCCGCGACCGCACGGGGGCGGACACGCTCCTGTTCGTGGACAACATCTTCCGCTTCTCGCAGGCGGGGAGCGAGGTGTCGGCCTTGTTGGGCCGAATGCCCTCGGCCGTGGGTTACCAGCCGACGTTGGCCACCGAGATGGGCGCCTTGCAGGAGCGGATCACCTCGACGAACAAGGGCGCCATCACCTCGGTGCAGGCGGTCTATGTCCCCGCGGACGATCCGACCGACCCGGCGCCGGCCACCGCGTTCGGCCAGCTTGACGCGTTCATCTATCTGGAGCGGTCGATTTCGGAGAAGGGGATTTATCCCGCGGTCGATCCGCTCGCTTCCACCAGCCGCATCCTCGATCCGCAGTACGTGGGGGAGCATCACTATGCGATCGCCCGTCGCGTGCAGACGACGCTTCAGCGATACCGCGAGCTGCAGGACATCATCGCGATTCTCGGCGTGGACGAGTTGAGCGAAGAGGACAAGCTGATCGTGCACCGGGCCCGCCGGCTGGAGCGGTTCATGTCGCAGCCGTTCATCGTGGCGGAGGTGTTCACCGGCAAGCCGGGCGAGATCACGCCGCTGGCCGACACGATCCGCAGCTTTGAAGAGATTTGCGACGGCAAGTGGGACCACCTTCCCGAATCGGCGTTCATGTACGTCGGCGCCGTCGAACAAGCCGAAGCGCAAGCCAAGAAGATGGCGGCGCAAGCGTAGGCCGAGGGAGTAGCTGAGTTAACGATGCGCCGGCATTGGCTACTGGTTTTGGACTCTGATCGACGCGACGGTCAGGGGTCAGGAGTCAGGAGTCAGTAAATCACAAAGGAGCGCCGCTTCGTGACTTCTGACCGCGAAAGTGAGGAGTCAGGGGTCAGGAATCAGGAGTCAGTGGATCATAATAAAGCGCCGCTTCGTGACTCCTGACTCCTGACCCCTGACCCCTGACCCCTGACCGGCGACACTTGGCGTCCGCGATTTGAAGTTTCCTGGTAACCGCGTTCCTTCCCACCTCCTGTCCCAAATGAGCCAATTGCACTGCATTGTTGTGACGCCGGAGAGGACGGCGCTGGACGAGGTGACCGACTTCGTGGCGCTGCCGCTGTACGACGGCGAGTACGGCGTCGCGCCCGGGCACAGCCCGGTGATTGCGCGTCTGGGTTACGGTGAGTTGCGGCTGAAATCCGGCGGCGCTACCGAGGAGCGTTACTACATCGACGGCGGGTTCGTGCAGGTGGCCGACAACGTGGTGTCGATCCTCACCGAGCGGGCGATTCCCGCCGAGAAGCTCGATGCCGGCGCCGCCCACGAGGATCTAAACGCGGCGCTGACGCGTCCGGCCAACACGCCCGAACGCATGGAAACCCGCGACCGCGAAATCGCCCGCGCCCGGGCGCAGATTCGCATTGCCTCGCACGTTCGCTGACGGGCTCAGGGACGCGGAACCCCAAGCTGATCGCAAATGGTTCGGGCGGTCGTTTCTCGGATTTCTCGATGCCGCGGCACAGCGGCGCAGCGACCATTCGCCGGATTCCGGTAGATAGAGTGATTTCCGCCCTCGCGATCAAGATAGCATCCGTGCCGCTCCAAGTGACGTACCAGATCGCGGCGCTTCATGAGGCGGGGACATCGATAGAAAGGACTTCCCAGATCGCATTGCCCGGGGCGTCCTTGGCGGCGTTGTCTCGATACGACTCCAACAGCAGCTCGATCGCCTCTTTAATGTTTGCCCGCGCTTCGTCCATGGTGCGACCTTGCGTCACCGCCCCAGGCAATTCCGGCGCCGTGGCCATGATCCAGCCATCTTCAATGGTCGTAAAAACGACGTGGTAGTCATGCTTCATAAATTGCTTATTCCTATCGATCCAGTTTCTTTGCCGCTCGAATTCGATTACTTCGGCGGCTGGTAGGCGGCGAAGCTGCTGCGGGTTTCCCAGAGGCGGACGCCGGCGATGGGGAAGTCCTGCCCGGCGGCGAACTCGTAGATCAGGCGGGCGATGTTCTCCGCCGTCGGGTTCACGTCAATCAGGTGCAGCGGCTCTCCCAGCTCTTTCAGGCGCCCCACGGCCGGGTCGTCGCGGTGCAGGATCATGCGGTGGTCCAGCTCCCGGTCAATCCATCCGGCGACGACCCGTTTGATGTCGGAGAAGTCCATCACCATTCCCCGGGCATCGAGTTCTTCGGCTTCGATGGTGATTACCGCCCGGCCGTTGTGCCCGTGCAGGTAGCGGCACTTTCCTTCATAGTTCAAGAGGCGATGAC
>JAHWKS010000040.1 GCA_019347795.1 Planctomycetota bacterium
CGCCCATGCCGCCCATGCCGCCCATGCCGCCCATGCCGCCCATGCCGCCCATGCCATGGTCGTGGTGGTCGTGATCGCCTCCTACTTCCTCGGCCTTGGGAATCTCGGTCACGAGCGACTCGGTGGTGATCAAGAGCGACGCGACGCTGACCGCATTTTGCAGGGCGGTCTTGACCACCTTGGCCGGATCGATGATGCCCGCCTTTACCAGGTCCGTGTACTTGCCTTCGTCAGCGTCGAAGCCGTCGGTCTTGCCCTTCTGCTTGCGGACCTTGGAAACGACCACGGCGCCGTCCAATCCGGCGTTGGCGGCGATCTCGCGGAGCGGAATGTCGAGCACGTTGCGGAGGATCTCGGCCCCGTGCCTCTCATCCCCTTCCAACGACTTGATGAGCTTCTCGACCGCCGGCTGCGAACGCAACAGCGCCACGCCGCCGCCGGGCACCACGCCTTCCTCCAACGCGGCCTGCGTGGCGGACTTGGCGTCTTCGATCAGGAACTTCCGCTCCTTCATCTCCGTTTCGGTGGCGGCGCCGACGTTGATCTGCGCCACGCCGCCGGCCAGCTTCGCCAGCCGCTCCTGCAGCTTCTCGCGATCGTAGTCGCTGTCGGTGGCGGCGATCTCGTCGCGAATCTGCGTGACGCGGCCTGCGATGGCGTCTTTCTTTCCGGCGCCGCTGACGATCGTCGTGTCTTCCGACGTGACGCGAACCTTCTTGGCCCGGCCGAGGTCTTGCAGGCGGACGTTCTCCAGGTCGACGCCGCGGTCTTTGAAAATCGGCTCGGCGCCGGTCAGCACGGCGATGTCGCCCAGCATCGCCTTGCGGCGATCGCCGTAGCCGGGCGCCTTCACGGCGCACACCTGCAGGATGCCCTTGAGCTTGTTCACCACGAGCGTGGCCAGGGCCTCGCCCTCGACGTCCTCGGCGATGATCAAGAGCGGCTTGTTCGCCTTGCTGATCGCCTCCAAAAGCGGAATGAGCTTCTTGTTCGTCGAAATCTTCTCTTCGAACACCAGCACGTAGCAGTCGTTGAGCTCGACCACTACGTTGTCCTGATCCGTGACGAAGTGCGGCGAGAGGAAGCCGCGATCGAACTGCATCCCCTCGACCACGTCCACGGTGGTCTCGGCGCCGCGGCCTTCTTCCACTGTGATCACGCCGTTCTTGCCCACCCGCAGGAAGGCGTCGGCCAGCACCTCGCCGATGGTGCGGTCGTTGTTGCCGGCGATGGTGGCGATCTGCTGAATCTCTTTCTTGCTCTTCTCGTTGATCGAGATGGCCATCTCATCCACGGCCTTGGTGACGGCCTCGGTGGCCTTTTGCACCCCGCGAGAGAGGGCCATCGGATCGGCCCCGGCGGAGATCATCTTCAGGCCCTCGCGGAAGATCGCTTCGGCCAGCACGGTGGCGGTGGTGGTGCCGTCCCCCGCCACGTCGTTCGTCTTGCTCGCGGCCTCCTTGACCAACTGGGCGCCGAGGTTCTCGTAGGGATCGTCCAGCTCGATGTCTTCGGCGACCGTGACGCCGTCTTTGGTCACTTTGGGAGAGCCCCAGCCCTTGTCGAGCACCGCATTCCGGCCGCGGGGACCGAGCGTGCTGCGGACGGCCCGGGCCAACTTCGAGACGCCGGCCAAAAGGGCCTGCCGTGCGACGTCATCAAAAACCATTTGTTTCGCCACGTTGAGTTTCCTCCTGTTGCGGACGCCTGTCTGTGGAATTCAGGTCTGTGGAATTCAGAGATCGCCCGGCCGACGCCGGCCCGGCGAGTAACATGCGGTTTTCGAATGTAAGTGCGACCGCCGTTCTGGCAGACCGCAGTGAATACGGCGCCTACAAAAAGCAAGGCCTGTGCCAAGAGCGCGAAGCGGCAGCGCCGGAGGGAGATAGTGCGGCGATTCCCTTAGAAAATCGCCGAACGTCCCTTGCTGGCGGGGTGACCACGGCCGAAGAGAAAGTCCATCGCCAAGGACGTGTCCCGACTCTCGCTCGTCGGCGGACCAGAGAGCGTGTCAATATGGCAGGCTGATCCCGCCGGTCAGGCGGCCTTCCTGCGGCTGGGCATTTGAGCCCGGGGTGGCGAATGGGGATCGGTGCAGATGCAGGGGCGAAACACGTCTTCCCTGCGGAGCCACAGCCGGGCCGCGTTGGGAACTTCCAGCGCCCGCAGCACGATGGAGCTGAGTTCGTAGAGATTGCCGTCCACGCCCGCTTCCACCAGCGCCCGCTGCAAACCTCCAGAGACGCCCATCGTCCATGTCTTGGCGTGCGGGTCGAAGGGGATGGCTTGCGTATTGGCCGCGCTTTCCGCGGCGATCTCGCATGCCTTCCGCGACATGGAAAAGGCGCCCGCACACGCCAGCGGCCGCGCCTGGTACACGCCGCACTTCCCTTCGTCGTCGAGGAAAGCGCAGTTGAGCCGCACCTGCCGCAACTGCTCGGCGGTCATGCGCCTGCGTGCTTCGGCATTCGACCGCAGCCGCTGGGCGACAGCCTCGAGCCGGGATTCCTCATAATTCGCCCGCAGGTAATCGGCGATCGCCAGTGCTTCTAGCGGCGTGACGTCAACCGCCACGGTGCGGCAGCATGCGTTGCAGCCGGGCGCACATTGATGGAGGACTTGCAGGGGCGACTGCGCCGTCTTGGCTTCGACGCGGGCCGCCGCGTCGTTCCGCAGCGCGCCGATGAGTCGCTCGGCGCCGCGCCCCCGGAGGATGGCTTTGATCGCCGCGCGCTGCTCGTGTGCGGCTTGATGAAAGAGCTTCGCGAGCAATCCGTCCTGCCGGAGAATCTGGACGAGGCGAAGCGGAGTCGGCGCAGCCGGCGTAAACGGAATAATCGGACTCACCGGCAACCTCGCAACAGGACGCATCGAACCCGCCCCTTGGATGTCTCTCGTATCGAGCACCGCGCGCGAGCGCGTTGTGCAAAACCACGACAGCCCCGGCAACCTGCATAATCCGCAAGTCCGGTCTTTCGGCGACGCGCGGGAGAGGCGCGGTGCGCCGAGGAAATGGAACGGAGCAAGTATGCGGATCACACGCCTGAGTTTTGCGATTGAGTGGAGCGTTCCGATCGGGGAAGATTCTTTCCATGGCGACGAATGAACTGGAGGGCGCCTGCCGGAGTGAGCGCGTCCGCGCCTGAGCGCCTGAGGGGGCGAACATTTCCGGTTGACCGACCGTAAGAATCGTTATAAACTGCTGGCAAATATGGTGTTGCGCGTTCGGGAGGCAGGGAGCCTGAGACGCGGCGCCTTCTTTTTCGCGAATTCGCTTTTTTCCGCGCTGCCTGCGCGTCGCCGATATGGAAACTCTGGAACGCATCTGGGAAAACACGGGCCTGTTCTTCAATTCCGTGCTGGGGGGCTTCGAACGCGGCGTGACCGCCATGTTCGGCTCCGCCAACGCCCGCACCGTCCGCAACCTGCAGAGCCGCGTGGACGCCATCCGTGAACTGGAGCCGCGGTTTGAGGCGATGAGCGAGGCCGAGTTGCGGGAGCAGACCGACATCTTCAAGAAGCGGCTGGCGGAGGGCGAGACGCTCGACGACCTGCTGGTGGAGGCCTTTGCCGCGGTCCGCGAGGCGGGCAAGCGGTTCCTCGACATGCGGCACTACGACGTGCAGATGATCGGCGGCATGGTCCTGCACAGCGGCGCCATCGCCGAGATGGTCACCGGCGAAGGGAAGACGCTGGTAGCGACCCTCCCCGCGTATCTCAACGCCCTCGAAGGGAAGGGCGTGCACGTGGTCACCGTCAATGACTACCTTGCCCGCCGCGACATGGAATGGATGGGCCCGCTTTACATGGGATTGGGGCTGACCGTCGGCGCCATTCAAAGCGACATGCCGGTGGGGGAGCGGCAAAAGGCGTACTCCTGCGACATCACCTACGGCACGAACAACGAGTTCGGCTTCGACTACCTCCGCGACAACATGCGCCCCGCGGCGCGAAACGATAACCGCTTTCCCAAGCAGTACCAGCAGTCGCAGGGTCCGCTGCACTTCGCCATCGTGGACGAGGTGGACAACATCCTCATCGACGAGGCCCGCACGCCGCTGATTATCTCCGGCCCGGCGTTCGACAACCCGCAGAAATACTCCGACGCCGATAAGATCGCCCGCGCGCTGAAGGAAGGCATCCACATTGAGGTCAAAGAAAAGGAGCACTCGGCCCACCTCACCGACGAGGGCGTGCGCGAGGCGGAGCGGCTGGCCGGGGTCGAGAGCTTTTACACGGCGGGGAACATGGACTGGCCCCACCTGATCGACAACTCGCTCAAGGCCCACTATCTCTACAAGCTCGACGTGAACTACGTGGTCGAGCAGGGGAAGGTCGTGATTATCGATGAGTTCACCGGCCGCAAGATGGAAGGCCGGCAGTGGAGCGACGGCCTGCACCAGGCCGTGGAGGCGAAGGAAGGGGTCAAGATCAAGGAAGAGACGCAGACGCTGGCCACGATCACGCTGCAGAATTTCTTCAAGCTCTACGACAAGATCTGCGGCATGACCGGCACCGCCATGACCGAGGCCGGCGAGTTCTGGAAGATCTACAAGCTGGACGTGGTGGCCATCCCCACGAACCGCCCCATGCGGCGCCTGGAGCACTCCGACGTCATCTATCAGTCGGAGCGCGAGAAGTACAACGCCGTCGCCGAAGAGATCGAGCAGATGAACAAGTGGGACGTCGTGCTCCTCAAGAGCGGCGAGGAGGTCTGGGGGGACATCACCAAAGAGTCGGAAGACGAAGTGACGCTGGCCCTGCCCGAGAAGAAGGGCAAACGCACGTTCCCGCAGTCGCAGATCAAGGCCATCGAGCGGCAAGGCCGGCCGGTGCTGGTCGGCACCGTCTCGATCGAGAAGAGCGAGCGGCTCTCCAAGCTGCTCAACCAGCGCGGCATCAAGCACGAGGTGCTCAACGCCAAGTATCACAAGCGCGAGGCCGAGATCGTCGCCCAGGCCGGCCGGCTGGGGGCGGTGACCATCGCCACGAACATGGCCGGCCGCGGAACGGACATCGTCCTGGGAGGCAACGCCGAAACGATGACCTGGGCCTTGCTTCAGGATAAGTACGCCACCCGGCTCGACGTTCCGCGGGAAGAGTGGGACGCCTTGGTCGAAGAGATCGAGACCCGCGAGAACATGAAGGAGCAGGGGGAGCAGGTCAAGCAGCTCGGCGGGCTACACGTGATCGGCACCGAGCGGCACGAGTCGCGGCGGATCGACCTGCAGCTCCGCGGCCGTTGCGGGCGCCAGGGGGACCCCGGCAGCAGTCGGTTCTTCCTCTCGCTGGAAGACGACCTGATGCGGATCTTCATCGGCAAGGACTGGGTCCGCAACATCCTGCAGCGGCTGGGGATGCAGGAAGGCGAGTCGATCGAAAGCCGGCTGGTGACCCGCCGCATCGAGGCCGCGCAGAAGAAAGTCGAGGAGCGGAACTTCGAGATTCGCAAGAACCTCCTCGAATACGACGAGGTGATGGACTTCCAGCGGAAGAAGGTCTACGGCTATCGCCAGCAGATTCTCGACGGCGCCGACTGCAAGGCCCTGATCCTGGAGATGATCGCCGAGCAGGTCGAGACGGATGTGACCCGCTTCCTCAACCCGCTCTACGGCTGCGACACGTTCGCCAAGTGGGCGGCGGCGCAGGTTCACATGAGCCGGCCGCTGGAGGCCCGCATGTTCCGCGGGGCCGACATCAGCGACGCGGAGACCACCGTCCGCGACGAAGCCTTGCGCGAGGCCGAGTCGGACATCTTTGAGAAGATGGAGGAGAACCTCCCCAACGAAGAAGAGGCGATGGACGAGTGGAACTGGGAGGCGATGGCCCGCTTCGCCAATGCCCGCTGGGGCACGAACTATCGCGATCGCGACTTGAAGAAGATCGGCCGGGATCAACTGGCCGAGACGCTATTGAACGACGCCGAGAAGTTCATCGAGAAGCAGGACCTGAGCGAAGGCGCCGAGTTCCTCCAGGAGGATTACGGCGTGCGGACCACGGTCGCCTGGGCCGAACTCAGGTACGGCGTGAAGGTCGACCTGGAGGAGGCCAAGAAGCTGGAGCCGCCGGAGCTCAAGCGGCGCATCGTGGACACGGCCCGGCAGGCGTACGAGGAGAAAGAGGCGGAGTACCCGATCATGGCGGGGATCTACCGCTTCAGCGTCCCCGGCGGCGGCGGACAGCGGCGGCTCGACCGCGAGAGCCTGATCGCCTGGGCCGCGGATCGCTTCCACTGCAGGCTGGACATCGAGGAGTTCAAGAACAAGCAGCGGGATGAGATTCGGGCGGCGCTGCTCAAGCACAGCCGCGAGAACGTCAAGCAGGCCGGCGAAAAGCTCCGCGTGGTGCGCGAGAAGGTGGCCACGCTCTTCGACGGCGCCGAGCCGGGCCAGACGCTCGCCCAGACCGCCGCGGGGAACGGCTCGCTCACGTCGCTGGATGCGTGGCTGAAGACGAACTTCGAGGAAGACGCCCCCAGCGCCCAGGAGCTTTCCCCGCTGGCGGCCGAAGAAGTGGAGCGCCGCCTGTGCGACCTGGTCCACGAGCGGTTCCGCCCCGAGATGCGCCGCATGGAGCGGCAAGTGCTCTTGCAACTGGTGGACACCGCCTGGAAGGACCACTTGCTGGCGATGGACCACCTTCGCAGCTCGATCGGCCTGGTCGGCTACGCGCAGCTCGACGCGAAGGTGGAGTTCAAGCGCGAGGGCATGAAGATGTTCGACGACATGTGGGGCTCCGTGGCCGACCGCGTCACGGAGCTGGTCTATCGCATGGAGCAGTTGGACGAGGGGTTTGTCAGCTCCACCTGGGTCGAGACGGCGGCCGTTCACGCGCAGGCGCCCGGCGCCAGCGAGATCGCCCAACAACAACAGGCCGGCATCGACGCCAGCCAAGGAGACGGCAAGCTCGAGCCGATCCGCAACCGCGGACAAAAAGTGGGCCGCAACGATCCCTGCTGGTGCGGCAGCGGGAAGAAGTACAAGAACTGCCACCTGCGCAAGGATAAGGAGCAGGCGGCGTAAGTTGGAGTGCACGCTTTAGCGTGTCTTCCCGCACGCTAAAGCGTGAACTCCAACGGGCGGAAAGGATTCCCCGTGGCGTATCTTCTGAACATCGTCTATCTCGCGATCATCCTGCTGCTCTCGCCGTGGCTGCTGTACAGCGCGGTGCGGAAGGGAAAATATCGCGAGGGGTGGCGCCAGAAGCTCCTCGGCCGGGCGCCGCGACGCGTCGGTGATCGTCCATGCATCTGGCTGCACGCGGTCAGCGTGGGCGAGGTGAATCTGTTGGCGCCGCTGGTGACGCGGATCGAGCGGCGATGGCCGGAATGGGAGATCGTCATCTCGACGACCACCAAGACCGGTTTCGACTTGGCGTCGAAGAAGTACGCGCCTCGCACCGTGTTCTACTGTCCGCTGGACTTCACCTGGTCGGTCGGCGCGGCGCTCGATCGCATACGGCCCGGTCTGCTGGTGCTGGCGGAGCTGGAGTTGTGGCCGAACTTGATTGACGCGGCGCATCGCCGCGGAGTGAAGATCGCGGTCGTCAACGGCCGGCTGGGGGAGAAGAGCCGTCGCGGCTACGGACGCATTCGTCCGCTTGCGGCGAGGCTGTTGCAAAGGCTGGATCTCATCGCGGCCCAGAGCGAAGAGTCGGCGCGGCGATTTCGGGAACTGGGCGCGCCGCCGGAAGCAGTGCACGTCACCGGCTCGCTGAAGTTCGACGGCGTTCGGTCGAATCGGGACAACCCGGTCACGCAGCGCCTGGCGACGCTCGCGGGGATCATCGGCGACGACGTTGTGTTTCTTGCTGGCAGCACGCAGGATCCGGAAGAGCGTTTGGCGATCGAATCGCATCGGCGGCTATCCCGTGAGTGGCCGCAGTTGCGGTTGATCCTCGTGCCGCGGCATCCGCATCGTTTCGACGAGACGGCCCGGATGCTTGATGCGGCGGGATCGCTATGGCAGCGGCGAAGCCGGCTGGAGATCGAGGGCGCCGACCCTGCGGCTCGCATCCTGCTGGTGGACGCCGTGGGAGAGCTCGGCGCGTGGTGGGGAACGGCTCACATTGGTTTCGTCGGCGGGAGCCTCGGCGCCCGCGGCGGGCAGAACATGATCGAGCCGGCCGCTTACGGCGCCGCCATCTGCTTCGGACCCCGCACGCATAACTTCCGCGAGATCGTCCGTATGATGCTCGCCGCCGACGCCGCCGAAGTCGTGCGCGACGGGAAGGCGATGACGAACTTCGTCCGCCGCTGCCTGGAGCAACCCGATTACGCGACAAGGCTCGGACAAAACGCCGCCGAACTCGTGCTTCGCCAGCAAGGCGCCGCCGATCGCACGATCGAGCTTCTTGCGACGCTGATGCAGCGCGAAGCAAGCGAGAGCCGTCGCGCCGCCTGAGCAGGCAGGGGTCGGGAGTCTTTTTCGGCCAATGCGGTTTGCAAGTGGTTGCCCTGTTGACCGAAAAAGACTCCCGACCCCCTCGGGCTACCAGTTCGGTTCAGGCGAGTTCGGCCAACTCCGCTTCAATGGCGTCGACTTCCTCGTCCGTAAGTCGGTACAGCGGGTAAATGATCTCATCGATGCGGCGGTCCAGGGCTTCGTCCGCGCCGCCCGCTTCGCTCAACCGGCGAGCGATGCGTGACAACTCGCAGCTTGCGCGCCGGTCGCTCCCGTCGGCGGCTCGGATCGGAAGCTGCTCGAGTTGCCGTTTGTTGAGAGAGAAATATCCACCCGCCAGTCGCTTCGCCTGGAACCGCCCACGAAAGAGAAACGTCAACAGTTTGGAATTGAGCACCGCCAAGAGGTAGTACGGATCTTCCCGCAGGTTCGCCGCGGCGTAGACCTGCACGCCCAGCGCGAGACTTGATTCCGCGTAGGCCGCCTCCAGGCGGCGGGTCATGCCGGCGACGACGATCTTCGGCTCGCGGTAAAGCCGCCGCTTTCGCTCGGTGAGTATGGCCGTCGCGGTCGGCAGAAGGGGGCGACGATAGGCGGCGCCCATGAATCGCACGTCGCCCACACGAATCGCATAGCGGTCGATGTTGCCCGAGGTGACGAAGTTCCAACCGGGCTCGGCGGTCTCATGCCGTTCGACGAGCGCCTCCGCCAGCCGAGCGGCCGTGAATCCCGTGGCGCCGCTGTGGACCGTCACCAGGTCCCCGAGCGGCCGCGTCGCGGCACGGGACTCGACATCCAGCGGCGGCCGCAAGGGGAAGCCCGCGGCGGCGTCGATCTCGACCTGGCGAATCATCCATTGGCGCCCGGCGCCGAGTTCATCCAGGGTTCGCGGTTTCGCCGTCACTACGCAATGCGACGGAGACGCGGCAATCTTCGCGCCGGTGAGGATGATTGGATAAACGCTGACGGAGGGAAAGACGCCGAGCGCCGAAACATCGTCAAGCCGTTCGATCCGCGTCTGAGTGAGCAGCAGTTGCCGGCACGACTGCGCGTAGTCGGCGATGGCGATTTTGTTCGGCACGATCAGGCCGAATCGACCGCCCCGGATCAATAGCTCCATAATTCGCTCAATGAAGCGTATATAGAGATCGCAACTCCGCCCGTCACCGTGTGTGAAACTCGGTTTGTCGTGATGCTTCGCAAGTTGGCGGAAGCCGACGTACGGCGGATTGCAGACGATCGCCGAGAAGCCGGCGGGCCGCAGCCACGGCGCCGGTGGCGTGGAGGGAGATAACGCGTCGCCGCACACGAGATTGTCGCGGAGCGCTGCGGCGATCGGTTCCGCGTGGCGTTGATTGGCCGCCAGCGACGCCAGCCGGCGCCGCGCAATCGCGACGGCCTCATCATCGATGTCGATGCCGAACAGATGTCGCCGGGCGATCGCCAGCCGCCGCTCGATGCCTGCAGCGGTCAGTCGCTGTGGCGGAGAATCTTCGACGCGCTCTCCGTAGCGGCGCAGAAGCCGCTCATACACGTGAACGACGAAGGCGCCGTCGCCGCAGGCGGGGTCGAGAATGCGGAGCGAGCCGAGTGATTTGTCCAACAACACATCGAGCGTTTGTCGGACGATGTGGCTTACGATCGGCGCCGGCGTATACACCACGCCGTGTGTTTTCCGGCGCTGGCGGTTCTGGACGGGCATGAGGACTCGCGATCGCGGCGGCAAATCAGGAGCATCGTCGCGAAACGGAGTTTAGCAGAGGCGCCGGGTCTTCAGGAATCATGCCTCGTCGGCGTCGCCCTCGCTGCCGCGGCGGAAGGCGTCGCGCTCCCGGCGGGTCGCCTCCAGATCGAACATCAGATACTTCATGTCCAGCCGCAGTTGGCCGAGGGCTTCCTGCACCAGCGTCAGAATCCGCCGGCGGCGGCGGGCGCCATCCACCACGCGGTCCATTGTCGTGGACAGGCGGCTGCGGTGCGGCGAGGGCAATGCGGCGATCAAAGCCGACAATTCGATCAACTCCTGTGGCAGCTCTTGCGTTTCGTTGGCGGCGGCTTTCGAGGCAGAGTTCATCAAGGGCTCCGAAAAAGGTCTAAGAACGCTCGTCATAAAAGCACCCGGCGCGCCGCAGCGTCGGCGCCGTCGGCATTGCAATCCGTAATTGCCTTCCACAAAAAGAGTTGTGTCGATGGCAGCCTCTCGTCCCACCTCTCACGGTCCCGACCATGTAGCCAAAACGCCACGGCCTTCGCTCTGGCCAGTTTTCGCAAATCCTGATACAAGCCCGCCTTACGCCGATGATGCGCCTCGAGGATTGAGGAGGAGTTTTCGCATCACCGAGTGTTCGCCGCCAGCAACGCGCGCGCCCGCCGTCCATGTTCTCAGCAAAGTCCTGCCTCGCGATCCTGTTGATGACGCTGCCGCTGTGCCTCTGCGGCAGCGACGTCGCTCCGGCGGGACGCATGGAAGGCTTCGAGACGCCCGAACCCTCCTGGCGGCTGGCCGGCAACGACTGCGGCGCCCAACTCCTGCTGCGGGAGCGGACCTTTCAGCCGGAGAACGTCCGCTCCGGCGCCGGCGCCGAACACCTGCGGATCATGGCCGGGCAGGGAACCTATGTCCATGTCATGCAGGACGTCGGCCGGGCCCGCATCATCCCCGAGTTGCGGCCGTCGTTGTGGATCAAATCAGACCGCACGGGACTTCAACTTCGCGGGCGGGTGGTGCTTCCCCGCAGCCGCGATCCGCACACCGGCGGCCCGGCGACGCTCTGGGTCGAAGGCGAGGCGTATGCACAGCCGGGCGCCTGGCGCCAGTTGCGAATTCACGGAGTCGCCCTTCAGGTGCAGCGGCAAGCCCGCGTCATGCGTGCTCAGCAGAACAATCCGGATGTGGACGAGCGCGAGGCGTATCTGGACCTGATCGTACTGAACGCCTACGGCGGTCCGGGCGTCACCGATGTCTGGATCGATGACCTCGACATGGAGGGCTACAGCGAAGCCGGCGCCGCGCCGCTTGCCGCCGAGACGGCGGAGTCGGAGCGATGGGAGGACGACGATGGGCCGCTCTTCGCAGCGGCGCCGGGAGGGGACCGACCGCCGCACCTGGAAGGAACAACGATGGTGGCCGGACGAGGGCCGCTCGCGGTGCGGATGATCGAGCATCGAGGCGAGTCACTCGACTACCTGAAGTCGCTCGGCTTCAACGCGGTTCGCTTAACGAATCCCGCCACGCCGCAACAGCTTGAGGAGGCGCGGCGCCTCGACCTGTGGCTGGTCGCGCCCCCGCCGCACGCCACCGGGCAAGCGGACATCACCGCGGCGCATGATCGCGTGCTGGCGTGGGACTTAGGAAGCGAACTGGCGCAGCGGGACCTTGAGCGGGTGCGGCGGCTGGCGCAAGCAGTGCGGGATGCGGATCCGCGGCGAGGTCGGCCCGTGCTCGCGGCGCCGCGGGAAAACGTCTGGGCGTATCGTCGCATGTCCGACGTGCTGCTGCTGGGCGACGCGCCGCTGGGGACCGCACGCTCCATCACCGATTATCGAGATCGATTGATCGAGCAAGTCGGGCAGGGACCGCGGCGAACGCCAGTGTGGGCGATGATCCAAACCGAAGCCCGCCCAGAGATCGTCGAGCTGATGGCGTCGCTTGCCGGCGGGCCGCTTCCCATCGCCGTCGAGGCGGCTCAGATTCGCCTGCTGACGCTGGCCGCTGTGGAAGCCGGCGCCACCGGACTTTACTTTCGCTCCCGGGGACCGCTGGACGCCAGCGATCCGGCGACACAGCTTCGCGGGGCGGCGCTAAACATGGTGAATCGGGAGTTGTCCTTAATCGAACCGTGGATTGCCGGGCCGTCGCGGTTGGATACGCTGGAAACCGGCGCCGCGGGGGTGCGGGCGACTGTGCTGTCCACGGAACGATCCAAGTTGATTCTCGTGGCGCAGCATCATCCCGACGAGCAGTTCGCCGCGGCTCCCTCGTCACCGCAAACGATTCCCCTGCTTATCTCCGGCGCCCCGGCGTCCTGGAAAGCGTACCAGATCGGCGGTGATCGGCTCATTCCGCTCGCTGTGCAGCAAGTCGGCGGCGGGATGCGCATCGCCTTGAGCGGCGTCGGGCGGTGGGCGATGGTCGTGGTTACGGATGACGCGCTGACGGTGAACTTTCTTTCGCGTCGGCAGCGACAATGCGTTCAGCCGCTTGCGAAGCTGCATCACGAGGTTCTTTCCCGCGAGGCGGCCGCTGTTGAGGAGGCCCTTACACAGGCGCCCGCCGATCTACCGGCCCGCTATGACGCGGCGGAACGCCTCGCGCCGGCGCGGGCCGCACTGGGGCAGTGCCAGGCGCTGTTGGACGCAAGCGATCCGGCCGGCTCGCTCATGATGGCCGAGCGGGCCGAACAATCGCTGATCCATCTGCGGCGGCTAATGTGGTCGAACGCCGCGGAGGGCTTCTCCTCGCGCACAGCGAGTCCGTTTTGCTCCAGCTTCGCCGCGCTTCCGCTGCACTGGCGGCTGACGCAGCAGTTGGGCGCTGTCGCGTGGGGACCGAACTCGCTGGCCGGCGGCGATTTCGAAAGCGTCGAGCACCTTGGCGCCAGCGGCTGGACGCAGAAGCGCGGCGGCGAGGA
The DNA here is from genome assembly GCA_019347795.1 of Planctomycetota bacterium. Lineage (GTDB taxonomy): Bacteria > Planctomycetota > Planctomycetia > Pirellulales > Pirellulaceae > JAHWKS01. The sequence goes on from JAHWKS010000040.1 coordinate 13,034, forward strand.
TGCCTTTCACGTGCAAGTGGAGTTGTCGCCCGACCGGCCCCAGCAAGGGCGGTACGCCTTGCACCTGCGAGCGGCGAAAATTGCCGGCTCGGCGCCGTTTGACGACGCGCCGCTCCGCGTGACCAGCGCCGTCGCGCCGACTCCGCCGGGCCTTCTGGTGCGGATTCGCGGCTGGGTCCGCGTCGTCACGGCCGAAGCCGGCGGTCCGGCCGTTCTGAAGGTCTTTGACACCGTCGGCGGCGAAGCGACCGGCGAGACGTTCCGCCCGACCGGCGACTGGCGCCCCTTCACGCTCTACCGCGTCGCGCCGCCGGGAGCGAACATGAAAATCGCCTTCGAGATGCTGACCGCGGGAGAAGCGTGGATCGACGGCGTGAGCGTAGAAGGGGCGTCGATTTCACCAGCACCGGTCGCGCCAGCGGAGGCCCGACTGGCGCCCACACGCAGCCGGTAGTTGGCGTTGTCCGACCTAACGCGCCGTTCAAGTAAGCCGCTGCGCGGCAGGTCGGATTGGGATCAGTGTAGCATGAGTCG
>JAHWKS010000800.1 GCA_019347795.1 Planctomycetota bacterium
CTGAGTTTGATTCTCGGCGGCGCGTTTACTCTCGATTCCTTGCTTGCTGACGACGAGGCGACAACGGAAGGAGGCCCGGCGGGCGAGGAAGTTCGCCACGCTGCGACTGCGCTCGCGGCTGCGTCGCTGCCGGACGCGCCGATAGGGACCCTTGGCTTGCCCGACGTCGATCGTCACGAGTCCTCCAGCGCGTCGCGCGCCTGGAATCCGCCCCAAACGTCACCGATTGACGCGGTCGGGTTTCTACCCGCTCCCACGCCGGCCATCACCGGGTCGCTGTCGCCGGAACTCTTGGACGGATTGTTGGAGTCGCCGTTCGATGACTTGGCGCCGCAGTCGTCCCCGGAGACGCCCGTTGCCGGCGCCCGCCCGTCAGCTTTGTCCGGCTCGAGTTCTCGCACTGCGACGCCGCCTGCTTCAACTCCGGCCGCGCCGGCCGGCGATGTCTCCGGCTCGGCCGGCGCGATCGAGCCGCTCCGTCTGAGCGCTCCGGCCGCGAGCGCGGTTCCCACCGCCTCCACCTCCGAAGGCGACGTCTTCTCTCTTTCCGGCGAAGGAGAGTCCGGCGGCTCCGGAGGATGTGACTCCGGCGGGTCGGGCGGCAATGACGCTCCGTACGCGCAGGATGATTTTTACGTCGCCGCGTACAGCTCGCAAATGAACGTAAACGCGGTTGACGGCGTCCTGGCCAACGACTCCGACCCCAACTGCGACACCCTCACCGCCGTGCTGGACACGAACGTCGGCAACGGGTCGCTGACGCTCAATTCGGACGGCTCCTTCACGTATGACCCGAACCCCGGCTTCCTGGGGACCGATCAGTTCACCTATCTCGCCGACGACGGCACGGACCAGAGCGACCCCGCCACGGTCATAATCGAAGTCGGCCGCCCGATCACGAACCTTGACGTCGATTCCACCAACGACGGCGTCTACGATCCCCTCACGGACGATCCCGACGAAATGCTTTCGCCGGGGATGTACATCCCGGTGAACGACGACGACGACAACCAGAATGAGATTCCCGACCTCGACGCCGCGGAGGCGCCCTTCCCCAGCGACGACGACGATTTGCGGCTGGGTTATACGTCATTCTCCGGCGTCAGCGGCGGCTACGGCGGCTTCTACGGCGAGGCGGACCTCACGGGCTTTGAGCTCTCCTTCGAGTCCAGCGACCCCGACGTGCGGTTGTGGGACACGCCCACCAAGCAATATGAGTTGACCGACGCCGTCTTTTCCGTGGACGACACGGGCGCCTGGTGGAACGGCCTTCCCTTCCCGGGCCAGATATACATTGAGGGGCTGGCGCCGGGCGAGGCGACGCTCTCGCTGGTGATGGAAAACGCCGACTCCCCGCGGCAGGAGGTCCACCGCGACGAAGTGAAGATCACCCGTGTCCGCGGCGACGTTGACGTGGACTCCAACAATGACGATGTCATCGACCCGGACAACACGGCCGCGGGGACGGATGACCGGATCGAGCACTCCGGCGCCCGCATGGGCAAGTTCATTGATGTCAACAGCAACGATGACGACCAGGACGGCGTGCCCGATTACGCCGACGGCTATAACTACGACGGCCAGGCGGGGACCGCTGACGACGACCCCACCGCGGGAGAGCAGTTCACGCCCATCGTGTTCGAGATTCCCGCGCCGGTCGATTTGGACGTGGCCGTGCTTCAACTCGACTACAGCGCTTCCGATCCTGGAGCGGAGACGTTGCCCGCGCCGGGGCATTTACGTCTGTGGAAAGTCGACGGCAACCAGGCCCGCACGTTGGCCGAATACGTGCCGCCGGGGGTGTACGAGCCGTGGCAGTTGGGCCTCTCCAACACCCAGCGCGACGTCACATTCTACCTGGAAGCGGTCAACTCCAGCGCCGCCCTTGGCGACCAGCGGATCACGCTGCAGGTCGATCCCGACGGCCCCAGCGTCAGCGGCGGCGGCGGCCAGGCCGGGTTCGTTCATCAAGACGCCGTGGCTGTGACCGCCTTAGCCGCCGGAATGACCGCCTTTCGGCCGCAAACGGAAGGTCCGGGGTACGGCGCGCCGTTTGCGCGCACCCCTGTGCCCAATGCCACGGAAGGGAATCCAGGGGCCGGCATCCGGCGCAACGGAGATGACGACGACAATGACGGAGGGGAGAACCGCGATCTCCTGCCGACCGACACGGCGATTGCCAACGAGAACGACCTGATCGAGGTGGAGATCGCCATGCCCCCGCTATTGGGACTCGGACAGCAATACGTTTTGATCCGAAGCAACGCCAACATCAATGTGTGGACCTCGGCAAACAAAGAAACCGCAGGGGAACATGGCGCATGGCTCGACAACTCGGATACAGACAATGAAGAGGTGATCACCTGCGACGAGGCAGATAACGTTTGCAGCTTCTGGGTCGAATGGGTGAGCATGGATGCCGCGCAAGACGAAGCCAACCTATTGCTGGTAATTCGCGACCCAGTGATTCAGGTAGATAACGTCGTTGACCAAATCCGCTTCTATCCCTTTACCAGCGTCGTGATTGCGTTCGGCGGAAGAGACGAAAACCCAGCGACCTTTGAAAACGGTGCGTTTCAGATCGCGCGCCAATTATACCAACAGGGCTATGATGTTCATGCGTACGATGAAAGCCTCGTCGATAACACGGAGAGAATACCGTATAAGGAAGTAGAATCTGCGATCGAAAAGCGAGGCGTAGACAAGGTGTCAATTTTTGGCCACAGCTATGGAGGGGGCGCAGTTCACGTACTCTCCGAACAGTTGAAGTCTGCACCGCCAACTCCGCCAGCTGGGACGTGGAGTCTTGCGTTCACCGCCTATATTGATGCGATTAACCATGACGGAGTTCTCGCAGAAGACGATCTTCCCCCAGGGACGGCGTATCATGTGAATTACTACGAGACGGCCCAATTTGGTTTGGATGGAACTTCAACAGATGATCCAGACCCAAACAACCCTATCCCCGAAATTCATAACGTCCACGTGAATGAAACCGCCTGGGGTGCGCAACTCGGCCACTTTACGATCGACAACGATCCCACCGTTCAAAAGCGAATCCGCGACGGACACCATGTAAATGATGGCGATCCAAACCATGATGGATTGACCGAGCGGGTCGCCAGATGAAGCAAGCAGGTAGGAGTATTTCTCATGACACAATCTACCGCAGCCCTACTCATTAGTCTATTTTGTGGCGGGCAATTGGTCGGTGCCGGTCCCGATCAGCCGTACGGCATCGACATTCGGCCAGACGCCAAGGTTCAAGAACGGTTGGATCAGATTTCAGAATCGATTTGGGACAAACGGTTGCCCCTTGTCGAAAGACTCCGAGCGGTCGGGACGCTGGAAGAGTTCGCTCGTGATGAACGCCGTTTT
>JAHWKS010000801.1 GCA_019347795.1 Planctomycetota bacterium
TGCTCTTCCGATCTCAGACCGAGCGCGGAGCGGTGATCGGCGGATTGGGCGGCGCCCTGGCCGGCGCCGCCATCGGCAAGCACAACGGCGAAACCGCCGCCGGGGCCCTCCTCGGCGGCGCCGTCGGGCTGATTGCCGGCTCGGCCATCGGCGACGCGAAGGATCGCGACATCACCCGCCAGCACGCCGCCTATCAATACCACGTCCAGGCCGCCTCACGGGCGATCACGCCCTCGCAGGTGGTGACGATGACCCACAGCGGCGTAAACCCGCAGGTGATCATCACGCAGATCCAGCAGAACGGCGTCGCCCGCCGGCTGGAGGTGAACGAAGTGATCTGGCTTCACCAGCAGGGAGTGAACGAGTCGGTCATCACCGCAATGCAGCACGCCCCGCTGGCGACGGCGGTAGTCGCCCCGCCCCCCGCCTACTCGCCGCCGGTCGTGGTCCAAGAGCATCATTACTACACGCCGCGACCGCGGTACTATCACTACCCGCGCTACCACCACCACCATCACCACCACCGCCCCAGCTTCTACGGCGGCATCACGATTGGCAATTAAAGAGGCGCCGTCGCTCGGACACGTCCGCTTGCGGCCAGCGCGCCCGTCTCTCCCGTCTCTCTTCGCAGTTGGATCACCCGCGGCGCCGTCGTAGAATACCAATTCGACGCCCCACATCCTTCCGGACGAGACCCAAATGCGAAACTGGACCTTGCTACGTCCCCCCGCCCTCGGTGCGGCGCTCCTGTTCTTCTCCTTCTCCACACAGGCGCCGGCCGGCGATCTGACGGTCGAAGCGTTCCGCACGCTGCAAGAGGAGCTTCAGCCCTCGCCGGATGATGCGTGGCGAACCATCCCCTGGAAGATCGCGCTGCTGGACGCGCGGCGGGCGGCGGCCGAGGAAGAGAAGCCGATCTTCATCTGGGCGATGGACGGCCATCCGCTGGGCTGCACGTGAAACAACGGCGTGCTCGACCGTGCGTCGACCTTCGCCCGCCCGGGAATTGTGGAGTTGCTGCAGACCCGTTTTGTGCCGGTGGCCATCGACCAGGCCTATCAGCGGCGGCAGCAGGATGCGGAAGGGGAGTTCTACCGTAAGATCGCCGGTCAAGGCCCCCGCAACGACTTCGACGGGACCACGCAGGGCTTCTACATCGCCGCGGCCGACGGAAGCCTCCTCCTGTACAACAACAACCGCGATCCGGCCAAGCTCGAAAGGCTGATGCGCCGGACGCTGGCCGGTTTCACGCCGCCGTCGCGCGTCGCGAAGATCGACGACGGGAAGGTCGATCCCCGCTTCAACGTGACGCCGCCCGAGGGCGGGCTGGTGGTGCGGGTGCACACCAAGGTGCTTGACGGCTACGAGCCGACCGCCGATCCCTGGAAGGCGATCTTCCAGGCCGCCCTGTCGCGCGACAACCTCTGGATCACCCAGAGCGAGCATGAGGCGCTCGTGCGCTGCGAGTTGCCGCAGAGCTTATTGCGGCGGATTGCGCGGTTCCACCTGGTGGACAACACGCGGGGCGAGCCGACCATGTGGAGCGACAAGGAGATTCGCCTGCTCGATCTGAAGCTCCACGACGGCCGGATCAGCGGCCGCGTGCACATGGAAACCACTCGCGGCGACCGCGGCTACGAGGCGGAGCTACTGGGCTTCGTGGAAACCGAGGACGGCCGGGTGACGCGGCTGGACCTGGTGGCCAAGGGAGACTTCTGGGGCGAGGGGCCTTTCACGGGCGGCGCCCCCGAAGGCCGCTTTCCGCTGGGCGTCTCGTTCACACTCGCCGACGGCAGCGAAGCCGCCGACCGGATCCCGCCGCAAGGCTCGCGCGGCTGGCTCCCCGGATACCTCCGCTAACATGCGGAGCTTAAGGACAATTCGAGAAACTAACGTCCTGTGGGGAGGTCGGACGCGGTAGCGGCCGGGTGGGGCGGGGTAAGCTCGAACGACAGTTATTTCTCGAGCGACGCTAAGCTAAGCTCCTGGCGCGAAAAATCAGCTTGGCAGCTTCCATGGCGAGCGGTAGGGACGTTCGGCCATCGCGGCCAGGTTGCGGTCGCCGACGATCTCTTCTTTCGCGGCGTCCAGACGACTTTCTCGCCGGTGCGGGCGGCGATGTTCCCCAGGTGGCAGGCGATCGCCGAACGATGGCCGATCTCCACATCGCAGATCGGGCGCTGCCGGCTCTTCACGCAGTTGAGGAAATCCGCGTGGTGGTTGCTGCTGTCGTAGAGCCGTTCGTCGCCGGACTTGAGCGAGATGTCGAGAATCTCTTCCGGCTTCGCGGCGAGCTTGCCGCGGTTGACGTAGATACTCCCCTTCTCGCCGATGAACGTCGTCCCCTGCGGGATGTCGTTTTGATCCTGCCCGAGGATCATCGTCACGTCGCCGGGATACTTGTAGACCAGCCGGCAACGCTCGGGGACCTCGTGATAGTTTTGCGGATGGAACTCCACGCTCTCGGCCGTCACTTCCAGCGGGCCCGACTCATCCATGCCCATGCCCCAATGAGCGATGTCGATATGATGGGCGCCCCAGTTGGTCATCTGTCCGCCGGAGTAGTCCCACCAGAAGCGGAAGTTGTAATGGACCCGCTTCTCGTTGTACGGCCGATACGTCGCCGGGCCGAGCCAGAGGTCATAGTCCAGCTCGGCGGGAGGCGTGCTGTCGGGTGGGAGCTTGCCGGGGTCGTTGGCCGTGGGAATGCCGACGAGCACGGTCTTCAGCTTCCCCAGATAGCCGTTGCGGACCAGCTCGCACGCACGGCGGAAGTTGTCGGCGCTGCGCTGCTGCGAGCCGGTCTGCACCACGCGGTTATTCTCGCGGGCGGCCTCGACCATCTTCCGCCCTTCGACGATGAAGAGCGAGAGCGGCTTCTCGCAGTACACGTCCTTTCCCGCCTGGCAGGCGTGAATGGTCGGCAGCGCATGCCAATGATCGGGCGTGGAGACGACCACCACGTCGATGTCCTTCCGCTCCAGCATTTCGCGATAGTCGCCGTAGCCCTCGGGCTTGTGCCCTTTCTCCTCCGCCATTTTCGCCGCCCGCGCCCGGTGGCCGGAATCGACATCGGCCAGCCCCGCCACCGCAACGCCTTTGCCCAGAAGGGCGTTCATGTTCCCGCGGCCTTGCCCGCCGAGGCCAATAAAGCCCGCGGCGATACGCTCGTTGGCCCCGAACGCCCGCTGCGGCACGAAGCTGGGAAGCGCGAACACGCCGGCCGCGGCCGCAGAGGTTTTGAGAAAGCAACGACGGGTGAGGGCGGAGGGGCGGAACATGATCGAATTTCCTGAAAGCGAGGATGATGGGGGCGGGGACTGACAACCTCCATTGTCGAACAGAACCGGCCTCCTTGCCAGTCCGATAA
>JAHWKS010000802.1 GCA_019347795.1 Planctomycetota bacterium
GGATCGCCCGCTACACCGCCGAGCATCTGCTCTTGGTCGGCGTCTCGCTGGCGGCGGCGATCCTGGCCGCCGTGCCGCTGGGCGTCCTGGCCGCCAAGCAGCCCCGCCTCTCGCAAGGCCTCCTTTCGACGGCCGAGATCATCCAGACGATCCCCGGCCTGGCCCTGCTCGTGCTGTTGATGGCCCCATTGCGAGCGGTGGGACTTCCCTTCATCGGCGCGGCGCCGACGATCGTCGCCCTGTTCCTCTACAGCCTCCTTCCCATCCTTCGCAACACGTACACCGGGATCCACGACGTGCCGCACACGCTCCGCGAGTCGGCCGAGGCCCTCGGCCTGACCCCCGGGGCGCAGCTCTGGCGGGTCGAACTTCCAATGGCCTCCCGCCTGATCCTCGCCGGCGTGAAGACAACCGCGGTAATCAACGTCGGCTACGCCACCCTCGGCGGCCTGATCGGCGCCGGCGGCTACGGCGACCCCATCCTCCAAGGCCTCACGCGCCTGGACCTCTACACCATGCTCGAAGGCGCCATCCCCGCCGCCATCCTAGCCCTCCTGGTCAAAACCGCCTTCGAACTCTCCGAACGCCTCCTCGTCCCCCAAGGCCTCCGCCTGAAGCCCAGCCAGGGGTAAGGTCGCGTGGGAAAGTTCCGCTAATTGGTTGACGACAATCCCTGATAGGGGTAGAGTGCGGGCCGTCTGTCCCCAAGTACACCACCAGTACGTGGACTCAGTGCTCACCTGCGAGCGACAAATTCCTAACTTTGCGCCGCGGTCACCCGTCTGGAGCGACTCCGTGAATTGGCAGTCCACTTCCGCGTCGCCGCCCGCACCGCCTGGGGCGACATCGACCTTCTTATCGTCGACCTTCTCATCGCCCACCGCTAACTTCGCGGCGGCGTTGCTCATTACCTCCGACGAGCTGCTAAGACGACCAATACCCGCGATTCCACCGAGACCTTGGGGGCCAGACCATGGCGATCATCACAACCTGCCCGACGTGCGACAGCAAGTACAAAGTTCCCGATCATGCCGCGGGACGCCGGGCCAAGTGCCCGCGATGCGACAGCCCGGTGACGGTCCCGTCGGCCGCGGGCGAACGGGCGGGGCAACCGGCCAAGACTGGCGCCCTCGTCCCGGCCGCGCCGCCGCAAGAGGTTGCGGCCGACTCGATCACGTTCGCCTGCTCAAACTGCGGCGATGAGATGACTGTACCCCGGAGCTACTCCGGCAAGCGCGGCCGCTGCCGGCGCTGCAGTTCGTCGGTGAGGGTCCCCGATGTTTTGTGCACTCCTGGCGAGGAGCAGCCGCCGTCGTCGGATCGCGCGTCGCCCCCTGGTCCGCCTACCGGGGAAGCGTCGGCGGCGTGGCCCCCGAACGGGCCAACTCTATCAGCCACAATCAACGTTTCATCGCAGCCGCGTGCAGCCTCCTTGCCATCACAAGTGCCCTCGATTCCGGCGCCCGCGCGTTCCTCGCCGCCTTCGCTGCCTACGGCCGTGGCCACGTCTGACGCCGCCCCGCCGGCGACGGTGCCGCCGGAGCATAAGAACTGCCCCTACTGCGGAGAGCAGGTCCGCTTCGTCGCCAAGAAGTGCCGCTACTGCGGCGAGATGCTTGAGGAGGCGCCGACGAGTCCTCCTCCTCCGCCCCCCTATGCCGCCCCTGTGACGAACGTCGTCGTGCAACAGGGCGTCTATCAAGCCGCCCCGGCGCGCGTCTACGGCGAAGCCAAGAACGTCGCTCTGGCCGTTATGCTGGCGTTCCTGTTTGGACCGCTGGGAATGCTCTATGCGACCGTCACGGGCGGATGATACTGCTGATGGTGAATTTCGTCCTCATTTGGATTCCGTTCATCGGCTGGCTTCTCATCCTCTTCGGCACCTGGCCGGCGGGTATGATCTGGGCCGCCGTCGCCGCCGCCGACCACAACAAGCGATTGGGATACAGCGGCTGACTACACATTCCGCACCACATTCGCCAGCCGTTGCCGGCGCCACAGTAAGGGTACGCATCAATGAAAGTGGCTTCACTCGTGCAGCGACTCACGCGGCCGCGTCATCGCTCTGGGGCTCGCGCCGTTCACCGCCGTTGGCGGTTTGGGCTTCAAGGGGAAGTGTTGGAGCACCGGTTGCTATTGACTTGCACGGAGGATGCCTTTGAAGAGAATGATACCAAAGCTGGCGTGGACGCTCGCGCCGGTGGCGCCGCTAATTCGCCGAATCTCGGCACGGTAACAGGCCAACTGGTTTTCCAGAATCTTGTGCTCAACGACTCCGCTGATTGGTACAAGTTCGTCCTGGCGGATGTTGCAACCACTGCTCATGCCGTCGAGGTGTCGTTTGACCGGACGCTCGGCGACGTCGATCTCTACGTTTACCGCGCCGATGGAACAACCCGGGTTGGGGAAAGTACGCGCTACAGCAGCTCATCAAACGGAGGCGTGGAAACAGTAAGTCTCGCGGGCGAGTTATCGCAGCAAAGCTACTATGTCCGAGTCGTTGCAAAATCGTCAAATGAACCAGTCCTTTGCAGTTACGAGTTGTCAATTGCGGCGCCACAACCGGGCGTTGACGACGCTTACGAAGACAACGACACCAAAACGGTTGTGGACGGCCGTGCGGAGGGCGCAGCTAACTCGCCTAACTTCGGTGTATTGACATCGCCCATATCAATACAGAATCTGAAGCTCGACGACGCAGCCGACGTGTACAGATTCCAGACGGCCGGCGTGGGGACAACGGACCATCAGGTCGAAATCTCCTTTGATCGCACGTGGGGCGATATCGATCTGTACGTGTACCGTTCCGACGGCTCGACCCGAGTTGAGGAGAGCACCCGCTACTCTTCCAACAGCGGCGTCGAAACGGTAAGCCTCGCTGGAGAACTAACGGGCGTCTTTTACGTGTTAGTCGTGGCTAAGTCCACCGCTGCGCGACAACCGCCGGGGATCGCCGCCTACAGTCTCGCCATCACTCCTCCTCCGGCGGCGCCGGACGATGCCTATGAGGAGAACGATACGAAGGGCGTGGTGGATGCCCGTACGGAAGGCGCTGCGGACTCGCCTAACCTCGGCCTGTTGACATCGCCGATATCAATATCGAATTTGAAGCTCGATGATGCCGCCGACTGGTATAAATTTCAGACGGCCGGAGTCGGAACGACGGACCACCAAGTCGAGATTTCCTTCGATCGAACGTGGGGCGACATCGATTTGTACGTATACCGTTCGGACGGCTCTACCCGAGTCGAGGAAAGCACTCGCTACTCTTCCAACAGCGGCGTCGAAACGGTAAGCCTCGCTGGAGAACTGTCGGGCGTCTTTTACGTGTTAGTCGTGGCTAAGTCCACCGCTGCGCGACAACCGCC
>JAHWKS010000803.1 GCA_019347795.1 Planctomycetota bacterium
CGTACCCGGGCGGCGCGCAGGATGGGGCGTACCGGCGCACGGCAGCGGCGACAGTGGGAATTGAGCTTCCATGCATCGCCGGTGCGACGTCCCGCGGGGATCAGGCGAGCATAGAGCGGGATGCGATTGTCGAGCGACGTGCGAAGCCCGCCGAGAAACTGGTCGAGCCCTGGGGCGACGGCGGGCGCGTTGGTGTGCACGTGTGCGAGGATCGTGACGAGAACTCTCTTGGCGGGGTCGCTCAAGCAGTGGGGCAGGGCCAAGGGGTCGGGGTTGTTTTTCGGTCCATCTCCTGCCACGTCGCAAAACTTATGGCCGAAAAACAACCCCGACCCCTGCGCGCCGTCACTTGAAGGCGTGGGCAACCAAAACCCGTACCAGCGCGGTTGAACGTTGGGTAACACGCGGCCGACGTCGTGCTCGATGTTCAGCTTCGCGATCGCTTCTTCGACGGCTTGATGAAAGGCGGGAGCGTCGGCCAGGTAAAACATGCCGTAGCATCCGGCGAGCTCGTCGTCAGTGATGCGCGCCGCCGCATTCGCCGGACAATCGCTGCAGGCGGCTTCGACCTCCGCTTCGCCGCCGAAGACCGCCAGCGTCTCTTCCACCAGGAATCCCAGAACATCTTCCAGGGGAACTGTGATCGGCGGAGGCTCGCGTAGCGCCGCGCCCTCCATAATTCGTCCCTCGCGCTTCGCCAGACCGAATTCGTGAACCGGCCGGAGCAATCGCTCGGTTTGCTCCGGATCGGTCCAGTCGTAGTCTACTCGAAGCGGACAGGGATGTCCCAGCGTCCACCGCACAAACTCGGGCGTCTCGCCTTCGGGGACGCGCTCCATCTTGCCGCTCAATGCTTGAAGTGCCGGCGGCCGGTGAAGATCATGGCGATCCCGTGCCGGTTGCAGGCCGCGACCACGTCGTCGTCGTTCTTGGAGCCGCCGGGCTGGATCACGGCGGCGATGCGGGCCGCGGCCGCCTTGTCAATCGAATCGGGGAACGGGAAAAACGCGTCGGAGGCGAGCACGGCGCCGCCCGCTCGCTCGCCCGCCTTGGCGATGGCGATATCGACCGCATCCACCCGGCTCATCTGCCCCGCGCCGGCCCCGCACAATGACTGCCCCTGGCAGACGGCGATGGCGTTCGACTTGATGTGCCTGACCATCGCCCAGGCGAATCGCAGCTCATCCATCTCCTGCGGCGAAGGCTCCTTTTGGGTCACTACCCGCCACTGGTCTTCCCCATCGGGCGCCACGTCGCCGTCCTGCACCAGCAGTCCGCCTTCCAGCGGCCGGCACTGCCGAACGGCGGCGGGCGGCGCCAGCTCGCCTACCGCCAGCAGCCGCACGTTCTGGCGCCACTTCGGCCGGGTGGTGAGCGTCTCAATCGCCTCTGCGGAGAACTCCGGCGCCGCGATCGCTTCGATGAACAGCCCCGGCGCCGCCAGCACCTCCGCCGTCTCCGCATCAACCGGCCGATTGAACGCCAGAATTGAGCCGAAGGCGCTTAGCGGATCTCCGTCCAGGGCCTTCTTCGCCGCCTCGGCCGGCGTCGCGCCGATGGCCGCCCCGCAAGGATTATTGTGCTTGATCACCGCCGCCGCCGGTCGAGAAAACATCCGCACGATGGCCAAGGCGCTATCCAGATCGAGCAGATTGTTATAGGAAAGCTCCTTCCCGTGCAGTTGCCGGGCGGTGACCACGTTCGCCCCCGTCGCGGAAGGATCGCGATAGACGGCGGCCTTCTGGTGCGGGTTTTCGCCGTACCGCAACTCCGCATGACGCTCAAACGTAAGCGTCAACCGGCGGGGAAACTCCTCGTCTCCGCGGACGAAGTAATCGGCGATCGCCTGATCATACGCCGCGGTGCGGGCGAACGCCTCTCCCGCGAGCCGGCGCCGCAAATCGAGCGACGTGCATCCCTCGCCGCGAACTTGCTCCAGCACTTCCGCGTACTGCGCCGCTTGGGTGACGATCGTTGTGAAGGCATGGTTCTTCGCCGCCGCCCGCACCAGACTGGGACCGCCGATGTCGATCTGCTCGATCGCTTCGGCGTCGGAGATTCCTTCGCGGGCGATCGTCGCCTCAAACGGATACAGGTTCACGACCACCAGTTCGAACGGCACGATCCCCTGCCGCTCCAGCGCTTCCCTGTCGTCGCTGCGATCCCGCCGGCAGAGAATGCCGCCGAAGATTTTGGGGTGCAGCGTCTTCAGCCGCCCGTCCATCATCTCGGGAAAGCCGGTGTACTCGGCGACATCCCGCACCGAGACGCCTTCCTCCTCCAAGAGCCGCCGCGTGCCCCCGGTGCTGTAGATCTCCACCCCCGCGTCCGCCAGGCCGCGAGCAAAGGCGGGAAGCCCCATCTTATCGCTGACGCTGATGATCGCCCGCTGAATCTTCGGGTTTTCCATGAACTAAGCCGTTGTGATCGGATTGCGATTTCTTACCGCGCAAAACCAAGGTTTACGCGCGGGAGCTTTTCAGTCAACCCGCCGGAGACTCGACCGCGTCGCGATAAAAAACCAGCGACGCGCCGGCGTCCGGTTCTCGAAACGCGGAAACCTGGTTTCCTGGACCCGAAGCGGGGGCTCCGCGCCACGCAACGGATTTTGTCCGATGGTGCAAAAATTCTCCCCCCAGGGCTTGACGACGAATATGAACGTAGGTATACGGTTCATCGGTTCATATTGGGTCGGTATGTTCTTCGAATTTGGGAGGGTCTTATGTCGGATGAAATCGGCACTGTTCGACTACACCGGGTGCTCCGAGCGTCGCCTGAGCGCGTGTATAAGGCATTTGTTGATCCTAGTGCTCTAGAACGGTGGCTGCCGCCATTCGGCTTCACTGGGAGAATTCATGAAATGGATGCCCGTGTCGGGGGCGGCTATCGAATGTCGTTCACGAATTTCAGCACGGGATCGAGCCACTCGTTCCATGTCAGATACACGGAGCTAGCGCCGAACGAACGCATTCGGCACACGGATCAATTCGACGATCCCAATCTTCCCGGAGAAATGCTGGTGTCAGTTGATCTGGCGCCGGTGAGTTGTGGAACCGAGCTCCGTATCATCCAAGAAGGCATCCCCGCAGTGATTCCACTGGAAGCCTGCTATCTCGGCTGGCAGGAGTCTCTCGAAATGTTGGCGCGCGTAGTTGAGCCCGATATTCCAGACGGTGGGTGATAAATCCTCCACGGTTAGCGGTGAGCGGCCGGCCGTGGATGCGCACTGTCTCGCGACGCTCCAGAATTTGGCGGCCGAGCCATCTTATCCCGGCACACCCTTACACCTTTGCTCGCATGCGGCCCGCCGCGGCGCCTTTGGTTCACTCGGTCGGTTTCTCTCGGCGTCCCGGTCCGCTGAGCTTGGT
>JAHWKS010000041.1 GCA_019347795.1 Planctomycetota bacterium
ACCTGGGCGAGCGGATCGTGCAGCTCCGCCGCGAGCCGCCCAGCCACATCGTCCTGCCGGCCATTCACATCAAGAAGGAGGAGGTCGGCGAGTTGTTCCACCAGCATCTGGGGACCGACGCCGGCGCCACCGACGCGAACTACCTGACCGAGGCCGCTCGCGGCCATCTGCGAGAAAAGTTCCTTGGCGCCGACGCCGGCATTACCGGCGTCAACTTCGCCGTGGCCGAGACGGGCGGGATTGTTGTGTGCACGAACGAAGGGAACGCCGATTTGGGCGTCTCGCTTCCGAAGCTGCACATCGCCTGTATGGGGATCGAGAAGCTGATCCCGCGGACCCAGGACCTGGGAGTCTTCATTCGCCTCCTGGCCCGCTCGGCCACGGGCCAGCCGATCACGACCTACACTTCGCACTTCCACGGTCCGGCGCCGGGGGGCGAACTGCACATCGTGCTGGTCGATAACGGCCGCAGCGAAATCCTCGCCAGCGACGACTTCCGCCGCTCGCTGCACTGCATTCGCTGCGGCGCCTGCATGAACACCTGCCCTATCTACCGCCGCAGCGGCGGGCACAGTTATCGAAGCACCGTGCCGGGGCCGATCGGATCGATCCTGGCACCCGCCCGCGATGCGAAGGAGCATTACACGCTCCCCTACGCCAGCAGTCTGTGCGGCTCCTGCACTGACGTCTGCCCGGTGAAGATCGACCTCCATCACCAGCTTCTTACGTGGCGCCGCGAGATCAACGCTCGCCGGCTTCTACCCAAGAGCAAACGGCTCTCGATGCGAATCGGCGCGGCGGTCCTGCGGCGGCCGTGGCTGATGAGCCTGGCCCGCAAGGCTGCCCGGCTCGCGTTGGCGATCGCGCCGCGGCTGCTTGTCTACAATCGCTGGAACGCTTGGGGCCGCCAGCGCGAGTTGCCGCCGCTGCCGCCGCAGAGCTTCCGCGAACTGTATCGGCGAAGGAAGTAGCCCCGCCTAGGGCGTCGGCTCGGCGACGGTCAACTGATCGACGACCGACTCCACGCCCACCGTGTCGCGGGCCAGGTCGAGCGCCTTCTCCTTGATCTCCGCCGTGGGGACGCGGCCTTGGAGGAGGATGACGTTCTCCTCGGGGGCTTCAATTTCGATCGACGTGTTCCTCATGTCCTTGTCCCACCGCAGGCGGCTGTAGACGCGGCCCTGCACGCTCAGGCGCTCGACCGATCGGCGAATCTCCGCCCACTCCTGCTTCAGCTCGCTGCGGAGCTCGCGGAGCCCGCGGTCGAGTCTCTCACCGATTTTTTCGCCGAGGCCTTCCTGAGCCGGAGCGGCCGAAAGCCCCACGCCGCCCAACAGCGCGACTAGCACCAATGAAACCAGAGATTTGCGCATGATCGACCTCCTAGTGAGTGTTTCTCGATCACCCAGGGTGCAAAAGTTATGCCTTTTCGCGACTCTGCAAGCATCGACGAAGATGACTCCAGCGGCTAAGTTAGCCAGTGACGGGTATGTTGGACATCAAGAGCGATTGACGAACCTCGACCTTCCGCAGCATCAGCGGTCGGTCGCAAAGGGGAAATTTATGATGTGTTCCGCGAGACAGGTTGCGAGAGGAACTTTGATCGGCTCGATTACGGCCGTGCTCGCCGTCGCGGCGCCGGCGATGAGCAAGGCAGCCGAGCTCTGGATCGGCCGGGCGACCGCCAGCATTACGCCGGATCAGCCGGTCGCTCTCTCCGGCCAGATGCACACGCGCATCGCCCGGCAGGTGGAAACTCCCGTGATGGCCGCGGCGGTCGCGCTCGAGTCGCGAGAAGGGGAGAAGACGCTCGATCAGGCGATCTTCGTCGCCTGCGATCTGGTGGCGATTCGCGAGGGCGTCCTCGAGCGCGTGCGGGAGCATCTTAAGGATCGGCTTCCCGACTTTGACGCGGACAAGATCATCCTCAGCGCTACGCACACGCACACGGCGCCGGTCATGGTCGAGAACCGTTATGAGATTCCGCAAGACGGGATCATGCAACCGGCGGAGTATGTCGAGTTTCTCTCCCAGCAGGTGGTCGAGGCGGCGGCGAACGCCTGGCGGGACCGCAAACCGGGCGCGGTCGGCTGGGGATTGGGACATGCCGTCGTGGCGCAGAACCGGCGGGCCGTCTATGCCGACGGGCGGGCGGTCATGTACGGCCGCACCGGCCAGTCCGACTTTCGCGGCATCGAGGGATATGAAGATCACGGCGTGGAGGTGCTGTTCTTCTGGGATCGGGACGAGCAACTGATCGCCACCGCGATCAACGTGGCGTGTCCCTCGCAGGAGGTCGAAGGGCGCTCGGCCGTGAACGCAGACTTCTGGCACGAAGTGCGGGAGACGCTCCGCGAGCGGCACGGAGAGGATCTCGCGGTTCTGGCCTGGACCGGCGCGGCTGGCGATCAGTCGCCTCACTTGATGTTTCGCCGCCAGGCCGAAGAGCGGATGCGAAAGCTCCGCAAGCTCGACCGGCTCAGCGAACTGGCCCGCCGAATCGTCGCCGCCTGGGAAGAGGCTTACGAAGGGGCGCGACAGGAGATTCACACAGACGTCCCGTTCGTACACCACGTGCAATCGATCGAGCTGCCGCGGCGGGCCGTGACCGAGAACGAATATGCACACGCGAAAGAGCGGGTCGAAGCTTTATCAAAAAATCCCGCCGATCGGCGGCGCATGCTCTGGCATCAGGCGGTGGTCGATCGCTATGAACGGCAACAAGCGGATGAGGCCGCTTCTTACACGATGGAATTGCACGTGGTGCGGCTCGGAGACGTGGCGATCGCCACCAATGACTTCGAGTTGTTCACCGAGTTCGGCATCCAGATGAAGGCCCGCAGCCCGGCGCTGCAGACCTTCGTGATCCAATTGGCAGGACCGGGAACCTACGTTCCCACGGAAGCGGCCGTGCGCGGCGGCGGATACAGCGCGATCGTCGAGAGCAGCGTCGTCGGTCCCGAGGGAGGCCAGACGCTTGTCGATCGCACGGTCGCAGCGATCAATGGCCTCTGGTCCGATGCGCCCAAGCGACACGGCGGCCGGCGCCATGAGCGGCGTCGAACCAAGCTAGCATTCACCCCAACCCCAGCACGCCCATGATCAGCATTAATCGCCGAAGATTCCTCGAAGACTCCATTCTCGCCACTGCCGCGGCGGCCGCGGCGTCGGCGCCGGTCCCGGTCTTGGCCGAGGAAAACGCCGCCGGCAGCGCTAATGAAAAGATCACCGTCGCGATTATCGGCTGCGGCATTCGCGGGAAGCAGCATGCGCGGGAGCTGGCGCGTTACCCGGACTGCGACATCGCCTATGTCTGCGATCCGGACAGCGAGCGTGCGGCGGAAGTGGCGGCCCAGCTTGTCGAACTGGATCGCCCGTCTCCCAAGGCGGCGCCCGATCTGCGGGTGATCCTCGACGACAAATCGGTGGACGCGGTCTTTATCGCCACGTGCAATCACTGGCATGCCCTGGCGGCGATCTGGGCCATGCAGGCGGGGAAGGACGCGTATGTGGAGAAGCCGGTCAGCCATAACGTCGCCGAAGGCCGCCGCATCGTGCAGGCCGCGCGGAAAACCGGCCGCATCTGCCAGGGCGGGACGCAGAATCGCTCCAATGCGGCGCTGGCCGCCGCCATCGACTACATGCAGGCTGGCAAGCTCGGCCAGGTGAAGCTCGCCCGCAGCGTCGTCTACGGCCGGCGCGGATCCATTGGAGGGCCGGGCAAGTGCGAGATTCCCCCGAGCGTCGATTACAACCTGTGGGCGGGGCCGGCATCGCTGACGCCCCCGAGGCGGCCGCGACTGCACTACGACTGGCACTGGGTATGGGACACCGGCAACGGCGAGTTGGGGAACAACAACATCCACTCGCTCGACATCTGCCGCTGGGGCCTGGGCCTCTCGGGCCTGGGCCGCTCGGTGATCAGTTACGGCGGGCGGTTCGGCTACACCGACGCCGGCGAGACGCCCAACACCCAGGTCTGCATCTTCGACTTCGGCGAGAAAACGATCGTCTCCGAGACCCGCGGGTTGAAGACAGAGCCGTTCCATCCCAATTACAAGGGGGGCTGGATCTTCTACGGCGACGAAGGGATCATCTCCGGCGCCTCGCTGTTCGACCTGCACGGCAAGCTGGTTCGCACTTTTGAGGGCCGGTCCGAGAGCCACTTCGCGAACTTCCTCAAGGCGGTTCGCAGCCGCAAGCGGGAAGACCTGAACGCCGAGATCGTGGAGGGGCATCTCTCGACCGCGCTGTGCCACCTCGGCAACATCTCATGGCGGCTGGGGCGCGAGGTTACCCCTTCGGAGCTTCGCGAGGAGATCCGGGAGGTGAACGCGCACGGGGATGTGCTGGAGACTTTGGATCGCACGCTCCGCCACCTCCGCGACAACGACGTCGATCTGGCGCAGACGCGCATGACGCTCGGTCCGCACTTGCGAGTTGATTCGGACCGGGAAGTTTTTACCGACCACGCCGAGGCGGATGCGTTGCTGAGCCGAGAGTATCGAGAGCCGTTCGTCGTGCCCTCGGAAGAGGATGTATAGTCCTGGATCCCACCCCCGGCGGGTTAGCGGGAATGACGGATTTAAAGGCGATCGAGATTGTCGAGGCGAACCTCGACCTTCCGCAGCATCAGCGGGCGGTCGTGGGGCTGCTTGATGGCTACGCCCGCACGCCGGCCGGAGGCGGCGCGCCGATCTCTGCCGAGGCTCGCGAGCGGATGCTCCCGGAGTTGCGGCGGCGAGCGAACCGCTTGATTCTTCTGGCTCTGATCGACGGCAAGCCGGCAGGCATTGCGGTCTGCTTCGAAGGCTTTTCCACCTTCATGGCCAGGCCGCTGTTGAACATTCACGATTTAGCCGTGCATCCTGAGCACCAACAACGGGGCGTGGGGACGCAGCTTTTGGCCGAAGTCGAGCGGCGCGCCCGCGAGCGCGGCTGCTGCCGAGTGACGCTGGAAGTGCTGGAGCACAACGTCGTCGCCCGCAAGCTCTACCGCCGCCTCGGCTTTCGCGGCGATGGCGAGGCCGAAGAAGCGAATTACTTTCTCACGAAGAAGCTGTGAGCTTTACTTTTACTTGATGCGCCGGCGGCCGCGGCCGCGGCCGCTTTCTCCAACTGGTTCGCCCGATGCATGGATTCTACTTCACGAAAGACCTGTTCTTCGCCTCGCGCGTGACCGCGGCGGCCCGCGCCCTGGGGGCGGAGCTGCGCGTGATCGGCGCCGTGGACGAGATGGCGAAGCCGGACGCCGACGAGGAATACTCGCTCGTCCTTCTCGACCTGGACACGCCCGGCGCCGATCCGGCCGCGGTCGTCGCCGAAGCCCGCAAGTCCGCCGCAGCGCCGCCCGCGGTGGTCGCCTTCGGCTCCCACATCCACGAAGCCCGCCTGGAGGCAGCACGGCAGGCCGGCTGCGACCTCGTCCTCACCCGCGGCCAATTCGACCGCCAGGCGAATGACATTCTGCGTCAATATCTGGGCGAGTAGGATGGATTGACTGACGTCGCTACAACGTCTTATCAACTCCGCGAATCAAGGCATCGCAGAGGCGGTTGATCTCGTCCAGCGAAATCGCCAGCGGGGGCATGAGGTAGACGACGTTGCCCAGCGGCCGAATCCAGGCGCCGTGTTTGAGCGCGTGCTGACAGACACGCATGCCTCGCTTCTCGTGCCAGGGGAACGGCGTTTTGGTCGTTTTGTCTTGCACCAGCTCGACCGCGGCGATCATGCCGCGCTGCCGGATGTCGCCGACGTGCGGATGGCTGGCCAGTGAGGCGAGGTGCGTCGCGATGCGATCGATCGTCTCCGGCAGGCGGGCCAGCGTTTGCTCCTCTTCGAAGACGTCGAGCGTGGCCAATGCCGCCGCGGCGGCTAAGGGATTACCGCCGAAGGTGTGGCCGTGAAAGAACGTCTTCAGCTCCGCGTAGTCGCCCAGGAAGGCATTCCAGATTTCCGTGGTCGCCAGCGTGGCCGACATCGGCAGGTAGCCGCCGCTGAGGCCTTTGCCCAGACATAACAGGTCGGGCGTGACGTCCTCCTGCTCGCAGGCGAACATGGTTCCGAGGCGCCCCATGCCCACGGCGATCTCGTCGGCGATCAGCAGCACCTCGTACTTTCGCGTCAACTTGCGGACGCCGCGCAGGTAGCCCGGCGGGTGCATCAGCATCCCCGCGGCGCCCTGCACCAGCGGCTCGATCACCACCGCCGCAATTCGCCGGCTTTCGGCGGCCAGCAACTCTTCCAATTCGAGCAGGTAATGCGACGTGGCCGACTCGGCGGTCACGCCTTCCGGCAGGCGATACGTCTGCGGCGCCGGCAATCGCAGCGTCTCGAAGAGCAGCGGCTCGAACATTGCGTGGAAGTGCGGCACGCCGCTCACGCTGACGCTCCCCAGCGTATCGCCGTGATAGGCGCCCGCGTATGCGACGTACGTCGTCTTTTCCGGACGTGGATCGTTCCGCTGGCGCCAGTACTGGAACGCCATCTTCAACGCGACCTCCACCGCCGAGGCGCCGTCGCTTGCGAAGAAGACGTGATTCAGCCCGGGAGGGGCCAACTCGATCAGCCGCGCCGCCAGCTAGATCGCCGCGGGGTTGGACATGCCGAGGTTCGTGACGTGGGCGACACGATCGAGTTGCCGCCGAACGGCCTCGTTAATGGCGGGATGGCCGTGGCCGTGCACGTTGCACCACATGCTGGCGGCCCCGTCCAAGAGCCGCCGGCCGTCGATGTCGATCAGCGTGCAACCTTCCGCTCGCTCGATGATCAGCGGCTCGTACTCCGCCATCTGCGTAAAGGCGTGCCAGACGTTCTCGCGATCGATGCGGCGGAGGTCTTCCTGCGTGAGATTCATCAAGTCCAAAGGTTTCGCGGAATTGAACTCGGCGCGGCGCCAGGCATCGCTATAGCGCGTGGTCCTGCGGCTTGACCCCTGTCTTGAATCCGTTGAACTTGAACGGACTCGGGTCGTACTCGCCGACGATTTCGACGCTGGTCTTCTTCGGGATCTTCTCCTCCAAGCCCAGCGCCCAGTAGGCCGCGTTGACCAGCAAACGGCGGACGCCCTCGCTTTCCAGGTCGGTGGAGGACCCCATCGTGGTCGTGAACACGCGGGCGGTCTGACCGCTCTCGGACTTGTACGTCTTGGTCCACGCCACCGGCATCATCGGATCATTCTGTTTGCCCTCGACCGGTTCGGAATCCGGCGTCATGCCGTCCAGCACCTGGCCCATGACCAGCGGCTGGCTGTCGCCGGGGAGCGGGAGCCGCACGCCGTAGACGTCGGTCGGGCCCCAGATGTCGCCGTCGTCGATGCCGCGGAGGATCGGGTGATCCTCCATCCCTTCGGCGATCAGGCCTCGCGTGCTCTGCTGGCCGTGCCGGCCGTGATGGCTGATCCACGTCTCGCCCAACACCTGCCGGCCGAAGCCGCCGTCCCACTCCTTGCTCTGCCAGGAGTATTTTGAATACTCCTCGCCGGCCGGGATGTTGAAGGCGTGCGTGGCGGTTCGCATGCCGATGATCGGCCTGCCTGACTCGAAATACTCGACGAGATGCCGCATCTGCTCCGGCGGCAGGTTGCGAAACCGCGTGGCGATAATCATCAGGTCGGCTGTCTTAAGCGCCTCCAGCCCGGGAATATTGTCGTTCCGATTGGGATCGATTTCCCCCGACTCCGGGTCCACCGCAAAAAGTACGGTGCACGTGAAGCCATGACGGACCGCCAGGATCTTTCCGAGCTGCGGCAGCGCTTCCTCCGATCGATATTCCTCGTCGCCGCTGACCAGCACAATGTGCTTTCCCTTCCCCGGCCCCTCGCTTCCCTCGTAGACAACCCACGGCTGATCGGCGGCGAGAGAGGCGCTGGCCAGGCCGCCGGCGATTGTCAGGATGATCAAAGAATGAAGGGCGAACTGTTGCACGGCGAAACCTTTCATGCGGGGGCTCTGCGGGCGCCGCTATTATAACCACCGCGTCCACCTCCAGTGCGGCCGGAACTCCGCCGGACGTAAAACTTTGTGGAAATCCTGTGAATTTCCAAAACCGGCGCTCCCCTTCGCGGGTTTAATCCGTTAGAATAGTCGGGAGACGTGAAAGGGGCTTGTCGTGACTCATCCTTTCACGCCCCACATTCTGTGGGAGAACAGGCGATTCCGCCGCACGTGACTTCATCCATCTTGTCGCATGGGCCGCAGGGCGCGGGCTGAACGTCCATTTGCTTGCCGCTCTCGGTCGCCGGCATTCGCCGTGGGAAACCCGTTTACCTGGACCATTCTGAGGCCGCTATGGCGCCCCTGCTCACCGAACCAGCCGTGAATCGAGAAAACTACCTGACGGACGAGGGAGACGGAGACTTTCTTTCCGGCGCCGCGCTCCGCACTCGCGAGGGGATCGACGACCACGTCGTGGGCGACTTGGTGCTGCTTTTCAAATTGTTCGCCGACGAGACGCGGCTCCGCATCCTGCTGCACCTGATGCAGCACAGCGAGTTGAACGTCCGCACGCTTTGCGAGATGCTCGGACAGAGCCAACCGGCGGTGAGCCATCACTTGGCGCTATTGCGGGCGAACGGCCTGATCGAGTCCCGCCGCGACGGCAAGCACAACTTCTATCGCGTGCTTCCCGAGCGCTTCGAAGAACTAAGCGGCATGATCTTCCACCTGGCGGGCAACGCCGCCGGCGCCATCCGCTTCGAAAACTTCACCCTCACCCGAAGCGAGAACGAGTAACGCGGAGTTTTGGCGCCGCCGCCCGGTTAGCGACGGGGCTTGCCCCGTGCGCCCGTCGCAGTTCTCGGCGCGTTGCTTCGGCTATCTGGCGCGATAAAATCTCGCCATGCGAGTCCGCGCCTATCATTCCATCATCTCCGCGTACGGCTTCTGGCTCCCCAACGACCCTCGCGGCTCGTGGTCGGATTGGATTCGTTCATGGGAGTTGTTTCTTCAAGGACGCGCCACCAAGGTAAGCACGACACGCTCCGTCGCGGGAAAACCGCACAATCGACAGAAGCGCCTCGCGGCGAAGCAATCTCTTCTCTCCCCGCCCGTCGTTTTCGACGGAACTCAAGCTCAATCCGTCGCACTTGGTTTTAAGGAAGCCGTCGAGGAGAGCGGCTATGTCGTCCATGCGTGCGCTATTCTTCCCGAACACGTGTATCTGGTGGTCGTACGGACTAGCAACCGGGACATCGAACGGATCGTCGGACATCTGAAGGGACGGGCGACACAGCATCTGATGAAGAATGGGCTTCATCCGCTGCGCGACTTCCGTGATAGGAACGACGAAGTCCCGTCGCCTTGGGCTCAGAAGGGATGGAACGTATATCTCTTTACGACGGAAGAAATACGCAGCGCGATCAGGTACGTCGAAGATAATCCGCTTAAGGAAGGGAAGCGGCGGCAGGCGTGGTCGTTGGTGACGCCGTTTGAGTAGGAGAGTCCATGGTAGCGGGCGCACGGGGCAAGCCCCGTCGCTAACCAGAGTATCGGGGAAATTGATTTCTCCCATGGCGCGATTCGAGCATGTTCGTCACAAGCCGCCGCGGGCGCTGGAGCAGCCGCGGGAGTTGGTTTTGGCGTGTCCGCCGCTGCGGAGCCAGGTGAATCTGGCGCGGATCGTGCGAGCCGCGGGATGTTGCGGCGTGACGCGAATCTACGCCTGCGGCAACCCGAAGGTCGATCGTGAGGTGGCCCGCGACGCGGCCGACGTGGTGGAAGTCATCCCTCGCCGCACGCTTCCGCCCGTGCTCAAGGCGCTGAAGGATGAGGGCTATGCGCTCGTGGGACTGGAGCAGACCACCGACTCCGCGAGTCTCTACGACTTCGCCTTTCCTCGCCGGACCGCGCTGGTGATTGGCCACGAGCGCCACGGGCTTTCCGACGACGTGCTGGCGTTGCTGGACGCGGTGGTCGAGATCCCCGTCTACGGCCGTCCCTTCGCCCACAATGTGGCGACCGCGACGGCGATGGCCCTGTACGAGTATTGCCGGCAATATCCCGCCGGTTGACCGCTTTGGCGCCGCCTGCCTAGACTGGCGTGTTTGGCTTCTGGCGCCTTTCTTTCCGTGGAGCGAACCTGTGGCTGGCGTGTGCGTGATCGGTCTTCAATGGGGGGACGAAGCTAAGGGAAAACTTGTCGATCTGCTCACCGGGCAGTTCGACATCGTGGTCCGCTATCAAGGGGGCGCCAATGCCGGGCACACGGTAGTCGCCGGGGACAAGACGTACAAACTGCACCAGATTCCCAGCGGGGTGCTCACTCCCGGCGTCATGAATGTCGTCGGCCCCGGCGTGGTGCTTAATCCTCCGGTCATCATCGAAGAGATGGACCGCCTCATCAGCCAGGGGGTGAAGTTCGAGGGCAACTTAATGCTCAGCGACCGGGCTCACGTCGTGCTTCCGTGGCACATTGCCGAGGATCAGATGCTCGACAAGACGGCCACCACCGACGGCGAGAGCATCGGCACAACGCTTCGCGGGATCGGGCCGTGCTATCGCGACAAGGTCGGCCGCTCCTACGCGGTGCGGCTGGGGGATTTTTATCGCGATTCCTTTCGGCAGCGGATCGCGGGCATCGTCGAGGCGAAGAAAAAAATGCTCGCCGGCATTAGCGGGGAGAGCGTTTCGCTCGACGCGGCGGCGATCTGCGACGAGTTCCATCGCTACGGCGAGCGGCTCGCCCCGCACGTCGGCGACACCACGGCCTACCTGCTCGACGCGGTGGAAGCGGGAAAGCGTCTGTTGTTCGAAGGCGCACAAGGGGCGCTCTTGGACGTGGATCACGGGACGTATCCGTATGTGACCAGCAGCAACAGTTCGGGCGTGGGCGTCTCCGCCGGCTCCGGCGTGCCGGGACGGTGGATTGAGAAGGTGATCGGCGTGATCAAGGCCTACACCACTCGCGTCGGCGGCGGCCCATTCCCCACGGAACTCAAGGACGACGTCGGCAGCCATATCCGTGAGCGGGGCCGGGAGTACGGCACCACCACGGGCCGGCCGCGGCGCTGCGGCTGGTTCGACGCGGTGGCCGCCCGCTACACCGCGCG
The DNA here is from genome assembly GCA_019347795.1 of Planctomycetota bacterium. Classification (GTDB taxonomy): domain Bacteria; phylum Planctomycetota; class Planctomycetia; order Pirellulales; family Pirellulaceae; genus JAHWKS01. The sequence goes on from JAHWKS010000041.1 coordinate 11,048, forward strand.
GTTGAGCGGCGTCGATTCGCTCTCGCTGATGATGATGGACGTACTGAGCGAGCTGCCGCAGATCAACGTCTGCGTCGCCTATGAGGTCGACGGGGTCCGCACCGACCGTTTCCCCAGTCACGCCGACGACCTTCGCCGCGCCGTCCCCGTCTACGAAACGCTCCCCGGCTGGCAACAGGACGTAACCCGCGTGCGCCGGATGGAAGACTTCCCCGCCAACGCTAGAAGCTACATCGACCGCATCAGCCAACTCATCGGCCGCCCCGTGGAGGTCGTCTCGGTCGGCCCGGACCGGCAACAGACGATTTTCGCGTCCGGGGCGCTGAGCAGCGTCACTTGATCCAGCTTGCGATGAGGCTCACACGCGGAAAATCAACTTTGGCGCAGCGTCAGCCGCCGGGATCAAGACGTACGGGGACCTTCTCGCAGCCGACCGCCCAGCGTCTCGAATCGCTCGAAAATCGGTTGAAGTCCCGAGCGAAGATGGGCATAATCGGCCAAGTCGACTGGCATTCCGCTTCCTTACCTCTGCGGACAAGGAGACGGTCGTGAACCCTCATCAATGCGCGGCAGCGATCATTCTTCTCTTTCTCGCCTCGCCGGAGGCGTTGGCGAGAAAGTGGACCGATTCGTCGGGGAACTTCAGCGTCGAGGCGGAACTCGTCGATTTCACGGGCGAAGCAGTCCGCCTCCGAAAGCCCGACGGGACGATTATTGCCGTGCCGTTTGCGCGTCTGAGCAAGGCCGATCGAGAGTTTCTCACCGGGGGGAGCGGCTTGGCCCGTCGCGCCCGACGCGTGTTGCAGCAATACTGCCACTCCTGCCACGGGCAAGACGGCGCCGACGAAGGAGGAATGAATTACGTCCTGAACCTCAAACGCCTCGTTGACGCCGAGAAAGTCGTCCCGGGCGAGCCGACGGGGTCTATCTTGCTGGAGCGAATGCTCGATCGCGAGATGCCGCCCGAGGACGCGGAGCGACAGCCCACAGATTCTGACATTGCCGTCATTGAAGAGTGGATTCGATCCGGCGCCCCGGCGTTCGAGGCTCCCACCGACCGAAAATTCCTCGGCAATGACGATATTGTCCGTTACGTAGCCGCCGACGTAAACTCAGCGCCCGAGCGCGACCGGCCGTACTACCGTTATTTCACGATCACGCATCTTCATAACGGCGGGGTTTCCGACGACGAGTTGCAAACTTTTCGGCTCGCGCTAGCGAAGCTCTTGAATAGTTTATCGTGGGAGCGAGAGTTGGTTCACCCCAAGCCGGTGGATCCTGCGGAGACGGTATTCCGCGTCGACGTCCGTGATATGCGGTGGTCAACCCGGCATTGGGATCTGATCGTCGCCGTGTACGCCTATGGCGTTCGCCAAGTCAGCTCCGAAGCAAACCTGCTCTATCGCGCCTTGGGAACTCCCGTTCCGTGGATTCGCGCCGACTGGTTCGCGGCTGTCGCGTCCCGTCCGCCGTTGTATCACGGGCTGCTCGATATGCCCGATTCGCTGGCGGGCTTGGAGAGCCAGCTCAAGATTGATCTCGAGAGAAATGTACGTCAGGACCGAGCCGCGCGCGCCGGCTTCGCCAACTCGGGAATTTCCGTGAACCCGCGCATCATCGAGCGCCACAAAACATCCGACGGGGCTTGTTGGATTTCTCGCGATTTCTCCGGGAGCGCCGGGCGCAGGAACTTCTTCAATCACCCCCTGGACTTTGAGGCGGACGGCGGAGAGGTCATTTTCAGTCTTCCCAACGGCCTCCAGGCGTATTTGCTGGTGAACGCCGAAGGTCAGCGAATCGACCAGGCGCCAACGTCCATCGTCAAAGATCCGGAAACGATCGACGGCGCCGTCACCAACGGCGTCTCATGCATGCGCTGCCACGCCGGTGGAATCATTCCGAAAGATGATGAGGTGCGCCGCAGCGTTGCGGCGAACGCTCGCGTCTTCGCCGACGTTTTGCCCACGATCAACGCGCTCTACCAGGAGAGGGGCCAGTTCCAAGAACTCGTGGACGAAGATCGCGGCCGTTTCGTCGCTGCGCTGCAAAAGCTTGGAATCACGCGGTTCTCATCGTCTGGAGAACCAATTCACAACACGTCCCGGCGGTTCCGCGAGCCGCTCGATGTGCGACTCGCGAGCGCTGAACTCGGGTTGCCGGTGGATCAGTTCAAGATCGAGTTGGAGCGGCGGCCGAGTCTGCAGCGCGTGTTGGGGCCGTTGCGCGTTCCTAACGGGGTCGTGCATCGCGAAGCTTTTGAGGAGGCGTTTGGCGGCGTCGTTGATGTGCTTCCAGGCGTAAGGCATCATCCGCCCACGGCCGCCATTGCCGCGGCAACATCGTCCGCCGGCGTTGCATCGTCAGCTTCACAAGCGACCGGGAAAGGCTTGCTTCACCATTGGCGATTCGATGAAACCAAGGGAGATATCGCTCGCGATTCGGCCGGACGCAACAATGTCTTGCTCACC
>JAHWKS010000804.1 GCA_019347795.1 Planctomycetota bacterium
CCAACACCACGCCAAAAACCACGGTGCTCGCGCGCACCAGCCGGATCACACTCGCCACGATGCGATTCGATCACCGGTATTGGCAACCGCTGATCCGGGCGGAAATTGACAAATTGCGTTCGATGGCTGGGGCACAAACGATCAAGGAGATAAACACGATTTCGACGAGGCGGGGAAAAAGCCCGCCCGTGGGAGAGTACGTGAGCGCAAAAGAGGGCTATGCTCTCGTCGTCAAGTCGGGATCGAACATCTCGAAGAAGGGTAAGCTCCTTGTGAGAGGCGACTACATCGAGAAGCCCTACTTCGAGCGAGAGTATCTGAAAAAGAAACTAGCGCTGCACGACGGGGATATTCTGCTGTCGTCCACCGGAGACGGCACGCTTGGGAAGTGCTGCGCGTACCGCAACCGTGGCGAAGATGGCAAGACGTTGCCGGGCGTCCCAGAAGGTCACGTGACGATCATCCGAGTGAACCAAAAGGAGATTTATCCGGAATACCTTTGCGATTATCTTCGGAAAGGGTTTGGACACGATCAGTTGTACCGATCTTTTACCGGGACGACCGGAATGGTTGAGATTGCGGTGAAGGAGGTGGACCAAATCGTGGTGCCGCCGCTGCCTGCCCGAGACGAACAGAAGAAGATCAGCCAGCGGCTTCGCAAGGCCGAGTTTCACGCCGAAAAGATGGTAGCCAAAGCCTCCGAGAGACTTACCGCCGAGGAGTCGCTCTTCCGCTCGACGACGTTAAATGTCGGTGAGAACGAGTGAGTAGTGTTCACTCTGGCCTGAGTTCCATCCCGCCCGATCTCTAGCAAAGTGATTCCATTTGACCGCAGCTTTTTTCTGCGGCTGTTTCGGCCCACCTCGACTGGGGCTAACGTAGCCCGCTAGGTGGGGAAGTTCGATAGGTCAATTATTACCAAAATTTTCTCGGCCGCCCGCAGATGCGAAGTAGGGCGGAGAACACTAATCGCCACTAATTTGCGCTGATCTGGTTTAGTAATTAGTGGTTGTTAGCGAAAATCAGTGTTCTTTTTCTTCGACAGGAACACGTCGCATTACCTCGTCGACTCGCTGGCGTCGCCGTGAGGACCTGAGGCTGAGTGGCTGCACAGGATCCTTCGTCGGCCGGCTTCAGCCGGCCAGCGTCTGCCACCGGCTTCTAGCCGGTGGTGACGTTCTCGACCACCAGCTAAAGCTGGCGGCAAACCCAGGCCGGCTGAAGCCGGCCGCGGAGGGCGTCGCCTGTCGCCCCGAGCCCCATTCGCCGGTTTTGGCTGAAGGCGACTTCCGCAACCCCCCGGCCATGCCGCCACGATCCGCGCATCCGGAACGCTTGCTCTTCAACTCCGGCGGCGACGAACAATTCGATCAACATGCTGCCGACGGCAACGGAGAACAACTATATTATTCCGTGGTTGAAGAGTGCAAGCGGTGCGGCGAGCTTCGGGCGCATTTCGACTCCGACTGACACCTGGGTCGGGACGAAGTGGACGCAACACTTTTCCAGGGCCGTTCACGGGCCTGAGCCGATGTCCGGCTAGGAAGGCGCGATCCGAACACGCCTCGAAATCTCACCGTCCGAGGCCAGGTACAGCGAACTCCCCGGACGTCATTCATCGCTGACGTGTGGTGGACGCGGGGCGGGGTCGATCTCGGGCGGGGCTTCATCGCTAACGTGCTCGGGGGGAAGGCCGCCGCCGATCTCGGGCGGGTGGGTTTCGAAATCGCCGGCGAGGGCGAGGTAGAGGGAAATCCGGTTCTGGATTAGCTCCAGTCTGGCCGAAAGAATGGCGCGCTGCAGGCGTTGCGTGTCGGTCGTCGCGTTCAGCAGGTCGAGGAAGTCGGCTTCATCGGTGAGGAAGTACAGGTCGTGCAACCGCTCGGAGGACTCGCGGGCAAGTTCGAGTTGGGCGTTGAGATGCTCGATGCGCTGGAGTTGGTAACGCTCGAAAGCCAGCGCGTCTTCGACTTCTTGAAAGGCCGCGAGTATGGTCTGGCCGTACTCGTTGATAAGCTCGCGCACCACGGCGGCGTTGCGGTCGACTTCGGCGCGGCGTTGCCCGCCGTCGAACAGCGGACCGATGAATTGTGCGGCAATCGTGGCGAGAAAATCGCGGAACAGGTTCGTCGGATTCTCCGCAACCGTCACTACGGACCCGGTCAGGTTCAGGCGGGGGTATTGGGCGCTAACGGCGGAAGCCAGATCGTGATCGGCAGCCGCAAGCGCAAAGAAAGCGCGGCGAACGTCGGGCCTGCGGTGGACCAATTCGGCCGGCAAACCCGTCTTCGGCAGCGGCGGCAGGGTGGGCAGCACGGCTTCTGGGGCATAGCTCGCGTTCTGGGGCGCTCGCCCTTGCAGCAGCGCCAACTGGTGCTCCAGCAACTCGACCCGGGACTGAACGACCACGACCTGCTCGCGCGTCGCCTCGACCAGTTGCCGCTGGCGAAGCACATCGGGGCTGAAAGCCTGCCCGACGCCAAACGCCTTTTCCTGCAGGTCGAGCCCCGTGAGGTTGGTTTCGAGCTGTTCGCCCAGCAGCGCCAACTGGGCGCGGGCTTCGACGAGCGAGAACCATGTGGCGGCGAAATCGGCGGCCAAGGCCAGCGCCGCGCTGTGATAATCCGCCATCGTCGCCGAGGTCCGCAGCCGTTCGGCTTGAACCCGCGCACCGATTTCGCCCCATAAGTCCAATTGATAGCCGGCGCCGACGCCGAGGGCGAAAAGCGAGTCATCTTCCGCCGCATTGCGGAAGACGCCCTCGGCTTCAGCGAAGCCGTTCACATCGGGCAAAAGGTCCGACGCTTCGCGGCGGGTCAGGGCCTCGGCGGCGTGCAAACGCTGCCAGGCGGAGGCCAGCGTGAAGTTGCCATCGAAGCAAATCTCAATCTGGTCATTCAAGGCCGGATCGTTGAACGCCGTCCACCAGCGATGGGGCAGAGGCGCCTCGCCGCTGGTCGAGAACGAAGGCGCGTGCTGGACCGGATTCATCACGCCCACGTCTTTGCTCGCGCATCCCCCAAGCCCCAGCGGCGCCACGACAACCAGCCACGCACATCGGTAGCTCCGAAGTAAACGTAGCAGCGTCATAGCTCATGATTTCCGCTGAGCGTAACGGGCCACCCGCTCCAATCAAGGCACGATCTTGGGCAAGTTAGGCGGCTAGACCTAATAAGAAGGGCATTCCTGCTAAACTGGGGAAGATTGCAAAGCAACTTTTTCTTCATCGCAGGGAATCCGGTCGAGAATAGTCACCGAAAGCGCCGCTTGTGACAAGAGCAACACGGCTGAAGTTCGCCAGTTGGGTGCATGACGGGGTTCGCAATGGAGTTTTGGGATTTGTCGCAGCAGGGTGTG
>JAHWKS010000805.1 GCA_019347795.1 Planctomycetota bacterium
CGATCAGGTCGAAAGCTTCCGCGTGCTGCTCCAGGTATTCCGTCAGCTCGCCGTGCAGCAACCCGTCATACACGCCGCGGGCGTGCGAGCGGGCGAGCATTCCGGCCGAAAGATCGACGCCGACGAGCCGCCTGGCGTAGGGGCGCAGCAAAGGGCCGCACAATCCCGTGCCGCAGCCGGCGTCGAGAACGTCGAGCTGCGCGCCGGGGGGCGGAAGCATCGCGGTCATCGTCTCCGCAATTCGCTGCGGGGCCTGGTACTCCAGCCCCTCCAGCACCGTGTCGAACGACTCCGAAAAGCCGTCAAACGTGGCTTGGACGTATCCATCGGAGGCACGTGCGGGAACTTCTTCTCCCGAGCAGGCGGCCAGCATGTGCGGCGCGATGGGGTTGTCGGGCGCGTTCTCCCGCAAGAGCTCATACACCTCGCGGGCCTTCGCGTGTTGCCCCTCGCGCAGCAGCGCGCGGGCGAGTGCGTCGTAGGCGCCGACGATGGTGGGCATCAACTCGATGGCCCGGCGATAGGCGGCGATGGCCTCATCCCGCTTGTGCAGCCGGTCCAGCACGTTGCCGAGATTGTAATAGACGTCTCCGCGCTCCGGCGCCAGCGCGATCGCCCGCCGCAGCACTTCGACGGCTTCTTCATAACGCCGCCGCGACTTCAGCAGGACCCCCAGGTTGTTGAGCGAATCGACGTGCTCGGGCGCCAGCTTCAAGGCCCGCCGATAACACCCGATCGCCTCGTCCGTCCGCTTCTGAGCGCGAAAGATGTTCCCCAGGTTGTTGTGGGCATCGACGTAATCGGGAGACAGCGCGATCGCCTTCTCCAGCGACGCGACGCCCTCCTCGGTGAACCCGCCCTGGTGCAGCAGCACGCCCAGGAAATTGAGCGTCTCGACCTGCTCGGGGACCATCTGCAGAATCGAGCGATAGATCGCTTCCGCTTGCGGCATCTTGCCGCCCTGATGCAGCCGCACCCCGTACGCCAGCGCCTCCTCCAGGCTCATCTTTACGCCGTCGCGATTATCCACAACTTCCGCATCCCGTTAGTCTTTGCATCTTCGCCGTTCGTGTCATTGACCGGCGACGAAGTCCTCGTTTTTGTGCACCGTGATCGTCTTCATACCCTCGCCGCCAGTAATGGCGTCGAGTTCGGCTTTGAGGTACGCCTTCTCGGGCGAAGTTGCGTTCGGCGTAAAGGTCCAGACCTTGTCCAGAATGGTATAGCTGTACCAGTTAAACGCGAGGCCCCCCGTGTCACACCCTAGCTTAATGATCTTTGTGTAGGCGATGATTTCGTTTGGGATGATAATGGGGAACGCCTTTTCGCCGGGAAGCCAACGGCCGCCGGTCTGCACCTGCCGGGCCTCGGTGTCGAATCCCTTTTTTTCCGTCGAGAACTTGAAGGCGTAGAAGTGATGGACTCCCTTGCTGGACGGCGTGGGGAATTTGCCGCAGCCCTTCAGCCGCCGGCCGACGCAGATGGACGTCTGGTTGACGATGTCTCGATTCCCGATCCAGAAGCCCGCGGACGGAACGATTCCGCCGGCGCCGGTCGTGCAGTTCTGCATAATGGTTCCCACAACGTGTGCCGGTGGGCTGAAATTGTATTCCGGCTTGAACCCATACGCCAACACACTGCTGGGATTTCGCCCGTCGCAACGAAAACAGATTCCGTAACGGTTGAAGATGGGCTCCGTGGGCCGCGTTACTGAGGACGTATAATTCCCCGCGCCCGGATCGACCATTCCGCCGACGGGCGTGGCGTACGGCCGAAACTCGACCATTTCCTTCCAGATTTCATCCAGGATGGCGATCTGCTCGGCGCCGGAGCACTGTGCCAGATCGGCGACCGTGAACTTCGACGCAAAGTGCTTCCACTCCGATGGCCGGCCACCGATGTCGTTTCCCCAATTCAACATCGCCACGTCGAACTTCATCGCCGTATTGCCGGAAATGTTGAGCCCCGGCGCCACCGTGGCAAGTTTTTGCGAATTGCCATTGAAATTGCTCAGGAGCTTGGGCCGCAGCTTCCACGGCAGCTTGCTGCGAGCCTGTGCCGCGGTTGTCATACTTTGGCACTGATGCGTGCTCGGGACGATGTCCGCTGCGTGACATAATGGGCAGATCCACCCCATGGTAGTTCTCGAGGTAGGAGGTAACCTACGGCAACTCTCTCCATTTTTTCGTGACGCGCACGCGATTGCCGCCGGGGAAGATCTGGCGAAGGACCCTGGGGCGGCAGACGGTGTGCATGGGTGACAATCGTCCCTCGGAAACGCGCTGGTATTGAACGGTGACGTTTTCTTGCAGGTAGAACGTCCAGTCGGTCCCCGTGCGGATGCCGAACACGGCGCCCCAGGAATCGACGCTCTCGACGTTGATGGACTTCCCTTCCTTCTGCTTCAGAAAAGTCTTTGTCTTCTCCTGACGGTGTTTCACTTTGGGGGCCTCGCCGCGCAGGGGAATGCCGTAGTTGATGTTGTGAATCGCTTTGGCCGTGCTCTCATCGAGCCCGATCTTCTTGGCGACGGACTTCCAAAACTCCTTGGCGGACGTGTCCGAGCCCGTGTTCTCCTGGGTGCCGCAATGAAAGATGCGCGGCTTTTGCGGCGTCCCATCGACGAAGACGGAGCAACCGCTCAGGGCGGCGGTCAAAAACAGAAAGGGGCCGTCGGCGCCGCTGGGTATCTTCAGCTCGACGGCGCCGCCCCGGGGGTCCCAGGGAAGAAAGTACATCTCCGTCGTATACGCCGTCGGCCGGTCATGGAAAATCGTCTTGAGAATCTCCAGGCCGCGCGTCGCCCGCGCCTCGTTGAGATGGGGGCGGTAGCTTTCGGCGATCTGAATCGCTTGCTGGAGAGGAATCCCGGCGGAGACCAACAACTCGCGCTGGTTCGCCACGTACGCCTGGATGTCGTCATTGTTAAGCGACTTGCGAAACTCAACATGGGCTTTCATCTTCGAACCCGGGATCACCGTGTGATGAAGCTTGGCGGGCACGGTGTACGTTCCGAAATTGACGTCCAGCTTGTATTGCGTTACGTCCGCAATCTCGCCGCCTCGATCGAACGTGCCGTCGCTGGGTTCAAGGCTATAGGACTTGAAGAGCTTGAGCGCCGACTCGGGGGTTTTCAGTTGGTCCGCAAAATTCATGGGTCTTTCGACGGAGGAACGGTTTAGGCTCTGTCAGAGAACTCGAAATGCACTTCATTCGTAGTGGGATCTGGGGCGAACACGATTTTCCTTGCATGGAGGTGTTTCATGGTCCGGCAGCGACTGACGGACGACCAATGGGGGTTGATTTGTAGCTTCTTTCCCGAACCGGCTGCGACTGGCAGACCGCCCGCGAATCC
>JAHWKS010000806.1 GCA_019347795.1 Planctomycetota bacterium
CGCTCCGCTCCTTTCGGCGATCACGGTGCTCGGCATCCTGCAGCGGGCGAAGATCGAGGCCAAGGAGTCGTTCCGCTACCTGGAGCCGCTGACGGTGGTGGGGGTGATCTTCCTGGTGCTGAGCCTCGCCGCGGGATTGTTCATTGGTTGGCTCGAGAAACGCTGGAAGGTGGAAAAGGCATGAGCGATCCCTCGGCACCGATCGTCCGCGTCCGCGACCTGTGCAAGTCGTACGGCGAGCTGCGCGTGCTGCGGGACCTCTCGCTCGACGTGGCGCCGGGAGAGAAGGTGGCGATCATCGGCTCCAGCGGCTCGGGAAAGTCCACGCTCCTGCGCCTCTTGATGACGCTCGAAAGGCCCGATTCAGGAGAGATCGAGGTGGACGGCGAGCCGATGTGGACCATGGGCGAAGATGGACGCCCGGCCGACGAGGCCCACCTCCGCCGCGTGCGGGTGAAGCTGGGCATGGTGTTCCAGCACTTCCATCTCTTCCCGCACATGACCGTGATTCGGAATGTGATGCTCGCCCCCCGCATCGTGCAGCATGAGCCGCGCGAGGAACTGGAGCCGCGGGCGCGGAAGTTGCTCGCCACCGTGGGGTTGGAAGACAAGGCCGACGCCTATCCGGCGCAGCTCTCCGGCGGGCAAAAGCAGCGGGTGGCCATCGCCCGGGCTTTGGCCATGTCGCCGCGGGTGATGCTGTTTGATGAGGTCACCTCCGCGCTCGACCCGGAATTGGTCGGCGAGGTGCTCGGCGTGCTGCGTAAGCTGGCCAAGGAAACCGAGATGACGATGCTCATCGTCACGCACGAAATGAACTTCGCCCGCGACATCGCCGACCGGGTGCTGTTCTTCGATCAGGGCTCCGTCCTGGAAGAAGGTCCGCCGGAGCAAATCTTCACGAATCCCCGGGAGCCGCGCACCCGCGAGTTTCTAACGACCATTCTGGAGAGCTGACGCACAATGCCCGACGCCTTTGCCGACTCGCTGCTGTTGCTATTCGTGCTGCTCAATCCCTTCTTGATGAGCATCTACCTGCTCGACCTCATCGAAGGGCTGGAGGCGGGGGTCTTCCGCAACGTGCTGGTGCGCGGAACATTCATCGCGGGGGCCGTCTTCATTCTTTTCGCCGGGGCGGGGGACGCAGTCTTTTCCAGCGTCCTGCAGGTGCGGTTCTCGGCATTTCTGATCTTCGGCGGGGTCGTGTTCCTGATCGTCGCGGTGCGGTATGTGATGCAGGGGAGCGAGGCCATCCGCGACCTCCGCGGTCCCCCCGAGCACCTGGCCGGTTCGATCGCCATGCCGTTTATGATCGGCCCGGGGACCGTCAGCGCGAGCATCCTGGCCGGCTCCCGGCAACCGTTCCTCTGGGCGGCTCTGGCGGTGGTCGCCGCGCTCACGCTGACGGTGATCGGCGTCATTCTGCTCAAACTGCTGCACGACTTCGTCAAGACGAGCAACGAGTCGCTGGTGAGACGCTACATTGACGTGGTGGGCCGCGTCTCCGCCTTCGTGATCGGCACGATCGCCATCGAGATGATCCTCAAAGGGGTCGATCTCTGGCTCAACCGCCCCGACAGCGTGACTTAGGACTGTTCGTGAAACTAATATCCTTAACCTCCCTGTGGGGAGGTCGGACGCGGTAGCGGCCGGGTGGGGCGGGGTTAGCTCCAATGACAGTTATTTCTCGAGCGACCCTTAGCGAGAAGGACGAACATGCGACGATCGGCAATCGCGCCTCCGTTGCCGGCCAGCCTGCTGATCGCGTGGTTCGTTTTGCTCTTGCCATCTGGGGCGAAGGCGCAGATTCCCGAGCCCACCGATGCGCCGGCGCCGCTGTCGCCTGAGGAGAGCGCGCAACAGGTCGTGCTGCCGCCGGGCTTTCGTCTGGAGTTGATCGCCGCGGAGCCGCTGGTGCGGGAGCCGTCGGGCCTCTGCTGGGACGAGCGGGGCCGGCTCTTCATCTGCGAGTTGCACGGATACAACCTCGAAGGGCAGTACGACATCGAGGAGCTGAACAAGAGCGGCCGGCTCGACCGGGAAGTGCGGCGGATTCAGGCCGGCGAGAAGGCGAAGCAAGCCGCCGCCTCCGGCGTGTACGGGACCGTCAAACGGCTCTGGGACGCCGACGGCGACGGCAGCATGGATCGAGCGGAAGTTTGGGCCGACCGGCTGCCGCCCTGCTATGGAGTCTGCCCGGCGCGGGGAGGCGTGATCGTCGCGTGTGCGCCGGACATCGTCTTCCTGGCCGATCGGGACGGTGACGGCCGGGCTGAAGTCCGCGAGACGCTCTTCACCGGCTTTCCCACCGGCGCCCTGGAGCGCGGGATCAGCGCGCCGCAGTGGGGGCCGGATGACTGGATCTATTTCGGTCGCGGACACGGCGGCGGGACGATCACCGGTCCGCATCTCGCGCATCCCGTGCAACTGCCCAACACCGACTTTCGCATCAAGGCGGACGGGACTGCCATCGAACCGGTCGGCGGGACGACGCACACCTTCGGCTTCGCCTTCACGGCGCGGGGCGACCGATTCGTCATTTCTACCCGCACGCCCGGCATCTTCGTGGCGCCGCTGCCGTGGCGATACCTGGCTCGCAATCCTGATGTGCCTGCGCCGCGATTGGAGCATGATGCGGCGCCGTATCAGCGGGTGTATCCCATCAGTCGGCCTCATCCCTGGCGGACGCGGCGGGCGGAGGACCCGGGCTTTTCGAAGTTCTACACCGATCGTTACGGCACCGAAGAGTCGGCGCCGGACGGCTACTTCACCTCCGCCTGTTCGCCGCTGGTCTATCAGGATGACGCCCTTCCCGGGCTGCGCGGCCAACTGCTGGCGTGCGAGCCGGCGCAAAACCTCGTACACCGGGCCATCATCGAGCGCGATGGCCCGCGGCTCACGCTGCGCCGGGCCGAGGGCGAAGAGCAGTCGGAGTTTCTCGCCTCGGCGGACCCGTGGTCACGGTTCGGCTCGGCCGCGAGCGCGATGCCGTCGAGCTCCGACGCCGCGGGAAGCCCGACCACTTCCGCGAGCGTCGCGCTCCTCAACGCCGGCAACACCTCGTCGATCCCAGAGGGCACGTCGTAGTCCGCCGCGACGTCGAGCAGCGCGGGCGCCGACAGCTCGAACCGCCCGTCGTCGCGCTCGATCAGCTCCGCGCCGAGCCGGCCTTTGAGCGCGAGCGCCACCTCCGCGTCCGCAGCGACCACCAGCACATCGAAGCTCGCCTCGGTCCCGATCACGAACGGCTCGGCCCGCGCATCGACCCCGCGCAGCACCACGATCTCCCCTTCGCCCACGTCGACCGGAAGCTCCCCGAGCGCGGTCTCGACGCTCGCCTCCATCCCGACCTC
>JAHWKS010000807.1 GCA_019347795.1 Planctomycetota bacterium
TAAGCTGCGCGTGGCCTCCCGCAGCGGAAGCCGCCTTTCCAGGAGGAACAACAACAGGTACGCCGCCACGGAGACGGCCATGAGAATGTATGACGCCCTGTTCACACGAACGAGCTTCCTCCGGAGGATCGCCGCCTACTTCCCTTCTTGCGGCGGTTCGGGATTGCGGAAGGAGTGCCAGAGGAGGAGCATCGCCCCGCACACCAAGAGGCTGTCGGCGATGTTGAAGTTGGGCCAGGTGTACTCGCCCCAGCGGAACAGGATCCAATCGCGGACCTCATTCCGCCACACGTCGGGGCGGCCGGGGGGATGCCAGAGACCGAGCCGGTCGTAGAGATTGCCCAAGATGCCTCCCTGCACGCACCCCAGGGCGATCGTCAGCGTCAGATCGCGCGTCGCCCGGCCGATAAAAATCCATCCGAGCACGCCGGCCGTGGCCGCCACCGAGAGCGCGGCGAACACCACCCCGAAACCCTTTCCCATGCCGAACAAGGCGCCGGGGTTGAGGGCCGTCTCGATGCCGAAGTAGTCTTCGACGATCCACCACACGTTGTCCGGCTGCGGCATCCCCCGCCACTCAAAAATGTAATGCTTCGTGAGCAGGTCGGCCGCGCAGCCGCAGACGGCGAGGGTCAGGAACAGCGCGTAACGGAAGAGCGGCTTCCGCTGGTGGGCCCGCGGCGAGTCCGGCTTAGGAGCCTTGTACGGGCCTTTTTCGCCGTCGCGGGGCACGGGAGACAAGGTGGTGGAGGGGTTCAACGGAAAAAGCCTTCAATCCGTTGAAGACGCCGGCGCGTTACCCTTCCTGCTGCTCGGCGCACTTGATGCAATGCGGCGTATAAGGGATGGCGCTCAAGCGGGCCTTGGGAATCTTCGCCCCGCACTCGACGCACGTACCGTACGTGCCCGCGTCAATCCGTTCAAGAGCGCCTTCCACCACGTCCCGCAGCTCCTCGTCGTTCTCGATCCGGCTGATCGTGAACTCCTGGTCGTAGGCGTCGCTCCCCAGATCGGCCATGTGAATGGGAACGCTCGAGAGATCGCCGCTGGACTCCTTCCCGCTGCGGTTCAAGGCCGAGTCGGCCATCGCGTTCATATCCCCCACCAAACGCGCCCGCAGCGCCGTCAGCCGAGTTTTGAATGCCTCCAAATCCGTCTTGCGCATCGGGCCAGTCTCCAGGACGTCGTCGGCGCGCCACTTTGCGAGCAAAACCGACGAAAGACTCGTTATTTTAGGAGGGGCATTAGTCAGTGTCAACGATTACCAATTCGCATGAATGGCCCTTGATGAATGACGGCGGCCTGGACGGCCGGCTGCGTGGAGCGATAAAATCGCCCCACAGACATAACACTTTCGTCCGGAGATGATTGATGACTACGGCCACCGACTTGAAGCGTAAGGCGGATGTGAAGCGGCGGCTGGCGGAGAAGTACGCCAGTCTCGCGAAGGTTACGAAGTCCCAGCCGAAGCGGCAGACGTATCTTTACCGCGTGGACCGCTATGCCCGGCAGGCGGAGGTGATTACCCGACAGATCGGGTCGTGACACGGAGGCGCGATCCGCGGGGCCGCCGAGATCGCTGCTTCACTCCGACGCGTGAAGCCGCTGCTCGGCCGCGGCCATGGCCTGCCCCATGCGAAACGCCCAAAGAGCGATCTCCTCTCGGGCGGCCTCCGAGTCGGGGGGACCCTGCTTGGCGATGATCGCGTGCATGGCGATTCCCGCAAACCACTTCACGTCGCTCGCCCCTTTCGACTCGGCGTCGCGGGGAACGGGAAACATCGGGCTGGCCATTGCGTTTCCTCCTGACTGGTTTGAGGTGTAAACCCTCGGCGGCGCCGCCGGTTGATCGTCGATGCTCCGTCAGGTAGGCAGCTTCCCTTGGGCGATTTCGTCCTCCCACTCATCCATCAGCGGCCAGTCGATGGCGCAGGTGCCGAAGTCGGCCATGTGCTGGTATTGCTCCACGCGGGAGATCGTCTGGTCGAGCAGCTTCTTGTCCTTGCGGAAGATGGGGCCGTGGCTGGGAAGCAGCCACTGCACGTCGCTGTCGCGAATCCGCTGGAGCGAGCGGGTGAACTGCCTGAGGTCGCTGCCGTGGTGCGCGTCGATGGCGCCCACGCAGCCGTCGCGATAGATATTGTCGCCGCTGAAGAGCAGCTCGCCCAAGCGGAAGGAGAGCTGGCTGTTCGTGTGGCCGGGGGTGTGCCAGACCTCCAGCTCCACGTCGCCGATCTTCACCACGTCCCCCTCGTCGATGCGGATGTCGACCTCGACCGGGGGCATCCGCTCGCGAATGCCTTGGGCTGAGATCTCGGCGAAGGTCATCAGCGGGTCCCCCGCCTCCAGCGGCCCGGCGGCCAAGTCGTGAGCGGACACCGGGGCGTTGAGCAATTCCTTCGCCTTGGCCATTCCCTGGATGTGGTCCACGTCGGCGTGCGTAGCGATCAGCGTCACGCAATTGGAGAGCGGGAAGTCCATCTGCCGGACCAGCTCCACAATCTCCTCGACATTATCTTCGTAGCCGATGTCGATCAGCGCCCAGTGCGAACCATCGAACACCAGGTACACGTTACAGCCCAGAAGCTGCCCGGCCTGGAAGTTCATCTCGATCACGTGCGGAAAGACGAGCCTTCGCTCCAGCATGGCGGATCCTTGGTCATCGGGAGAAGAAGCGGGCGCCGGCCGCGGGTGTTTTGAATTCTAGGACCGGCCGGCGGTCCCATCAAGGATGCCGACGGGCGAGGCCGAGAATCGCAAGGCGGATGGTTCGCCGTTACCGCTTCATGAGCACCATCAGCACGGAGGAGCTGACGGCGGCGTCCACCTTGTCCCACTCCATTGCGTCGGCCGGGGCTTCGACGGCGGGAGGCGTCCAGCCGGGAACGGCCCTTTCCAGGAAGGACTGCAGCAGGTCCGCGGGGAGGGCCATGCCGTAGCTGTCCACGTCCTGGCTGATGCCGCTCTTGGCGGTGACCATGCCGATCACCTCCCCCCGCTCGTTGCACAACGGGCCGCCGCTGTTGCCGGGATTCACCCGGCAGTCGAGGAGGTACATGTTGTCGCCGTTCGCCTCCGGCAGCGCGCTCACGACGCCGGTGGTGAGCTTCAGCCCGCGCCCGAGCACATCCCCCAGCGGATAGCCGAAGGCCGCCACGCGGGCGCCGCGGCCGACGTCGCGTGCGGCTAGCGGCAGCGGCGGAAGCGCCGCCGCGGCGCCGGTCACCCGGAGCAGGGCGATGTCGTTCGTCGGATCCTGGGCCACGATCTGCGCCTCCTGCTCCTCGCCGCCGCTGAGCACGACCACCCGGCCGGGACCCTCGATCACGTGGTTGTTCGTGAGCAC
>JAHWKS010000042.1 GCA_019347795.1 Planctomycetota bacterium
CCCCGTGCATCTCTTCCTTTAGATCTCGAAGTTCCGGCTGCAGATCGAACGCCGCCGCACACGAAGACCATCAGGCTCACCGACAAGACCGCCCACGACAGAAGCTGCCGGCCGGCGGAGACGCGGGCGATGGGCGCGGGGCGAGCGTCTCGGTCGGTTCGCTGGGGGCCGGACGCGGACCACGAAAGGGGCGTCGCTTGAAAAGACGATTCGCTGGCCGACCTGACCGCCGCCGGCTGCGCGATCTGCTCGGCCCGCCGCAAGTCGTCATCCAGGTCCCAGTCGTCCCAGTCGAGAGGGATCGCCGCCAGCGTTGCTTCGAAGCCGGCATCGGCGGAGGCGGCCGGTTTACCGCAGCGAGCGCAGCGCGTTTCGACCTCGCCGTCGGACGAAGCGATTTGCGGAACGTCCCGTTCGCACTTGCTGCACCACATTCGGCAGGATATCCAAAATCCGAGTCGATCGCGCCTCGTCCATTGGCATCGGCGCCGCCGCCTGGCAAACTGTAACGATTCTGCCGGATTTAGCGGCTGCGAAACAGTCTGGGTAAGCGAGCGAGAATGGACTGACGCCTGGAGCGGAAAGCGCAAAAACAAAGCCGGCGCTCGCACAGGTCGAGCACCGGCCTTGAGGTGGCTTGCAGCGCGCGCTACTCGCTCTTGGCCGTGCGAGCGAACTCGCTGCGATAGCGGCGGCGGGCGTCTTCCAGCCAGATGCGGTGCGGGCCTTGAATCCGCTCCATCATCCGGCCCCAGTTCTCGCCGGGATGGGAGTTCTCGATCGCCGCGGCTTTCTCCACCAGCGACTCGGCCGCCTCCCGCTCGCCTAGTTGATACGTCGCCAGCGCCTGGAAGTAGAGATGTTTGGCGCCGGTGGGCGCCAGTTCGGCGGCGGCGGCGAATTCGTTCGCGGCGGCTTCATAGGCGCCTTGGTGGAACAGCTTGACGCCGCTGGCGAACAGCTCGCGAGCCGCCGCGGCGCCGGCCTTCTTCTGCATCGAGATGATCCGCACCTCGGCCGGCTTCTCTTCGATCGCCGGGTCAGCCACCGGCGCGGGGGCGGCGGCGTGATCGTAACCATGATCGTGAACCGGAGGCGCCGCACATCCGCAGTCGGTCACGGGGCAGCAGATCTTCACGGGAACCTGCTTGTACGTGACGTGCGGCACGCAGCGGGTAATCGTGTAAGGGACCTGACGCGGTATCACGCGCGGCACGCAGACCGTCTTCGTGTGCGGAATGGTCTGCCACGTGGTGTACGACACCTTGCGAACCGCCGTCTTCGGAATCATCCGGCAAACGGTGTAAGGGACCGTGTAAGTTTGATGGTCGGGGACCAGCCGCACCACCGGGTACTTGACCGTGTAGCTGTGCGTGCGAGGCACGACGCGGGTCACCGTGTACGGCACGACGCGGGTATGCGTCTCGGGAATGTATCGCACCACCGTGTAACAATACGGCTTGGTGACGACCTCCGGAATCAGCCGGCAGACGGTATAGCAGCGCGTCGTGTGCTTTACTTCCGGAACTTGCCGGCAGACCGTGTACGGCACGTTCTTGTAGTGCGTCTCGTAGACGGTGCGGCAGCGCGTCACCTCTTTGTAATCGACGCGCGGGACCCAAACCTTGCGGCAGCACTTCACCGGCGGGCATTGCACCTCGACCCGCCGCACCGGCCCCGGCTTATAGACGCATCGGCAGCAGCAAGGGTCCCATTCCCAGCAGCCGGGCTCTTGCACGCACCGCGTGACCACTGGGCCAGGCCGCTCTGCGACAACCGTTTTCCAGCATCCGGTGTGAATGGGAATCGTTTCCTTGTACGGAACCTTCCGGCAGACCGTGTACGGGACCGGCCGCGTGTGCGTCTCGTAGACCGGGCGATACACCGTGTACGCCACCGGCTGAGTGACGGTGTCGTATTCCGGGTGATAGACCGTGTACGAGTACGCCGCGCTCCGCGTCTCACAGACCGGCCGAACGACCGTGTAAGGGACGACCTGCGTGTGCGTCTCGCAATAGGTGTGGAACGTGTTGTACGTCACCACGCGCGACTGCATCTCGCACACGGGCCGATAGAACGTCCGCGTGTAGCTGCGGGTGTACGTCTCGTGGTGAGGCGTGTAGTACGGGTACGGCACATTTTGGCAATGGACCCGCGGCACGTGGGTGTAGTACGTGATCGGACGCTTGTCGTACTTCGTTTCATAGACGGTGCGATAGAGCGTCTCGCGGCGGGTCTCGTACTCGACGTGCGGGACCGACTTCCAGATCGTGTAGCACTTCTCCTGATAGCACGGCGCGACGGGGCAGGGGCAGCAGCGGCCGCTCCGCAGGTTGCGGATCATGCCGCCCAGGCCGCAATACGAGGCGTCGGCCTGCCCGGCCGGCAACGCCGCCAGCGCCGCGACGATGAGGAGGAGAGACTTGACGCTTCGCATGTTCGTTACTCCGCACCCGGGAACGTCGTTTACACAATGGGGACAGGGTAACGTAGGTTACAAAATGCAACGCGGCCGGAGATTCCTCGCCGCTTGGATAGAGTCGCCGGCGCTAGATCACCGGCAGAAGCGGCGGCGCCGGCTCAATCGCGCCAGCCGGTGGCCTCGATACGACGCGGCTCACCGTCAAGATCATGGGGCTATACGCCGCTGGTGTCCCACCACTTCATGAATTCGCCGTACGGCTGCAACTCCAGGTACAAGAGGATGCACCCGGTCACCAGCGCCATCAGCGAGAGGATCAACATCATCGTGTAGACGTTGAACTTCGGCTTTTGATATTCAGTTGACCTTTGTGCGGACATTGTCCCCTCGCTGGATCGGGCCCCTGTGATACGGCTTCAAAATACGGGCGACGGAAACGTCGGGCTTCGTGGAGACGACCTCGACCCGGCCGAGATACTGGTTGCCGCGAAACACTTCCAGCAGGTGCCCCTTCTTCAGCCCGTCGTCCGAGCCGATCGAGACCTCCAGCAGATCGCCTTCGGAGACCTGCAGCACCACGCCGTCCAGCCGCGGGGGGATGTGCGAGACCGGCGTCTCCGCCTCCAGCCCGTTCTTCTCCAGCACCCGGCTCATGGTGGCGTTCTGCGCGAGAAGCTGATTGTAACGCTCGTCCAGCCGACCCAACTCGCCGCGGGCCTGGTTGAGCAAATCGGTGAGCGCCACCACCTGGGCGAACTGCTCGTCGCGGTCCTGCTGGGCGGTGCGGATCTCGTCGCGGAGGTTGTTCACCTCGTCGGTGAGGACGGTGAGCATGTCCTGCGTGTTGTCGTTCGTTTCGACCAGCACCTGGTGGGCGGACTGGAGCTTGGCCAGCTCATCCTCCTTCTGCGTCAAGGAATCTCGAGCGTCAAGCAGCTTCGCCTCGAGCGTCGCCAGCGCGTTCACGCGGGCCGCCTTTTCCTTGGCGATGTCGTTCTTCAGCCGCAGGATCTCGGCTTGCAGTTGGTCGTTTATCTCCTTTTGCTGAGCCAACTGCGGTTTTAAGCCGGTGGTGGGCTCGATCACCTTCATCTTCCAGTTGGTGTGCGTCGCGTAGACGGCGACCGCAAACGACATGAACACCAGGCTCATGATGAAGATGAGCACCGTGAAAATTTTTCCCAGCAGATTCATGGCGTAAATCCGTGTAGGGGGAGAGGGTGAACGAACGACGGACAGCCAACCAAGCTCGCCGTGGGAGAGAGGACTTCCTCCCGGAAAAGAGCGAGAACGCCTCCGCGGCTTTGCCAGGGCGGCCTGAAAAAACTCCCCACTTTCACATCCGAGTATAGTTACCGGAAAATGGGAGTGTCAAACCAGCCGCGAGAAAAACCGCGGCCTACAGCGAGAGATTCGCGCCGTCCCCGGGCGATTATTCCCGCCGCGGACGCGAAATTCACTGTGTCCCGCGCATCAAAGAAGCAGCGCCCGATCAAGTCGAGCGCTGCTTTGTTGGGATGCCTCTACAATCGTCTCAGGCCACCACGCCGACTGCGCGGGCCATTTCGCCTACCAGCCGCTCCGGATCGAGCGGCTTCTGGAACCAGCGATCGACGCCTTCGGGACCGGTGGCCAGGCCGAGCTTCTGCGGCGAGGAGCCGCTCACGGCGTAGATCTTCAGGCCCTGGTGGCGGGGATTGCTGCGGATCGTGCGGACCGTGTCCGGGCCGTTCATCCGCGGCATGAGCATGTCCAAGAGGACGATGTCGGGCTGCTCGTGGTCCGAGAGATACTCGATCGCCTCGGCCCCGTCGCCGGCCTGGATCACCTGAAAGCCGGAAGTTTTGAGGAATCCCGCCAAAAGACAGCGCTCGTTGGCGTCGTCCTCGACCACCATCGCTTGCGGGGCGTGGGCGGCGGCTCGCTCCTTCTCGAGCTTGTTCTTCGCCTGACGGTGGGCCGTCTCCGCCTCGGCGATCGACGAGAGCACCGTCTGCAGCGTCGTGCGGGCGTCGGTCGGCATCCCGGCGTCCAGTTGCCGGCGCAACAGGCTCAGACCGATGGTGACGTTATTGAGCAGATTGCGGGCGGCGTGCGAGAGGACCGGCCCTTCCTTCTCCAACCGCTGCAGCCGGGCCAGGCGGCGATGGCACTCTTCGACCAGTTCGCCTCGGAGAACCGGCACGTCTCGAGGGGCCGTCACCCCCACTTTAGCGGTCTTCCCTTTGATCTGAACCAGTTTTACCGTCGCGTCGATGCTGGGGAAGTAAAGCGTGTCTTCCTCATGGCGGGACAGCACGAGCATGGTGGTTTCCTTTCCGATGTGGGAGCAATCCCTTTTGGGGTGCGAGTTTTCCCGCGTCGCCCACGCCCGTTCGCGACGCGAGAAAAAGGGCGTCCTTGCCGCTCGCCGAAAAAGTGGAAATCCTT
This sequence comes from Planctomycetota bacterium, assembly GCA_019347795.1. Taxonomy (GTDB): domain Bacteria; phylum Planctomycetota; class Planctomycetia; order Pirellulales; family Pirellulaceae; genus JAHWKS01. The sequence continues at coordinate 4,853 of JAHWKS010000042.1, forward strand.
TCCCACCGGATATTTCACCGCCAGCGATTATGCCCGAAGCGGCGGTGACGCGGCAAGATCAGTTTTTCGAGATTTTTCCGGTGGACGCCGTTACACGTGCCGCCGCAATTCCCGTCACCCGCGGCCGCGGCCGCAGTCGATGATTCCCGAGCGATGGACGCCACGGAGAAAACGACGGATCGCGGCTCAGGTTTCCCTCATCGGGAGCTGCGAGACTATGCCTGTAGACCGGACCTACCGCGTGGTGACGCGCGGAGCGGATAGCCAACTGCGCGTTCGCGAATACGAATCGAAGGAAAAACTGCTCCGCATTCACACGCAAGTCGGCATCGACGACTGCAGCACGGACCTTTCGCTGCGCGGCCTGCCGGTCTTCCGCGGCTTGATCGGCCCGATGTCGGAAGGAAAGGACATCGTCCGCTACGAGTCGCCCGACGTGTTCGAGTCGCTCACCAAGGAGTGGAGCGTCAACAAGCCGAAGCGCCGCCGCCGCCGGATCAATGCAGAAGCCGTCGCGGCGGAAACCAACGCCACGTGACGCGAGGGCGAGCGTCTCAGTGCACGACCACACTCGACATGCGCTCAATCTCCGCCCACTGCTCCTCGGTCACGGGCATGACCGAGAGCCGGGAGATGCGCACCAGGGCGAAATCGGCGAATTGGGGATCGGCCTTGATCTCGGCCAGCGGCACGGGCCGCTTGAATCGTTGGATCGGTTTCACATCCACAACGGCGAATCGATCATCGTCGCGCGCGGGATCGGGATAGGGACCTTTGACCACCTCCATCTCGCCGACAACGGCTTTCTCCTTTCCTGTGTGATAATAGAGCACGCGGTCTCCCTTTTGGACGGACCGCAGGTGCTTGAGGGCGAGGTTGTTCTCAACGCCGTCCCACACCGTCCGCTTGTCGCGGAAGAGGTCATCCAGCGAGTAGTGATCCGGCTCCTCTTTGAACAACCAGTACGCCATGGGACAGTCGCCTTCTATTTGAACCCGTCCGCTTCTCTTGCGGCTCACTCTCCAATTCTGCACCAGCCCATCGCTCAGGACAACGCTCCCGAAGGGGCGACGAGTTTCAGCAGCGCCGGTGAAGCGGTTCTTCGGCGAGCACGGCGCCTTCAACCTTCAGGGGTTTTCTACCGTTGCGGCGGAGTGCTTTGGCGCCGGCTCTTTCGCTCCCTGGTGAACGTCAGGCGATGAGGGGCGTGCGCCGCAAGTCACTCTCGCGCATCGACTTAGGAATTCGCCGGGCAATTGCTATTCGCGCCTCTCCAGGATCGCTTATAGTTGTATATTGGAAACTCGATTGCTCGGTCTGCTTCCGGCGGCCCCCGCGCCGCCGGTTCCTTGATGAACGAAGCCACCATACCGCTGGTCGAACCGGACCTCGTCCTCTCGCTCTTCGGCCCTCGCGATCAGCACGTCCGCAAGATTCGGGACGTTTTCGGCGTGAACGTGACGCACCGCAATGGGCCGGTGCACGTCTCGGGCGAGGAAGATGCCGTCGTGCGGGCGACCACGGCCCTGGAGCGGCTCAAGAGCCTGGTGCAGCGTCAGCGCGAGCTGGTCCCGGACCAGGTGGACGAGGTGCTTTCCCTCCTGCGCAGCAACGCTCCCGCGCACGAGCCGGCGGCGGTCGAGGTGATCTACGGCGGGCGCCGCATCGCCCCGCGCTCACCCGGGCAGGCCCGCTACATCGAGGCCATTCGCAAGAACGAGATGGTCTTCGCCGTCGGCCCGGCGGGGACGGGCAAGACGTATCTTGCGGTCGCGCTGGCGGTCGAGGCGCTGAAGAACCGGGCCATCCGCAAGATCGTGCTCGTCCGTCCCGCGGTTGAGGCGGGGGAGCGTCTGGGCTTCCTTCCCGGCGACTTGCAGGCCAAAATCAATCCATACTTGCGGCCGCTCCTGGACGCGCTGCACGAGATGATCGATCACGACCAGATCAAGCGGCTCATGGAGCAGGACGTGATCGAAGTGATCCCGCTGGCGTATATGCGCGGCCGGACCCTCAACGAGGCCTTTATCATCCTGGATGAAGCGCAAAACACGACCGTCGCCCAAATGAAGATGTTTTTGACGCGGATGGGCGCCGGCTCGCGGATTGTCGTCTCCGGAGACCATACTCAGGTGGACCTTCCCCATGACGCCCGCAGCGGCCTGACGGACGCATTGTCGCGGCTGAAGAGCATCAAGGGGATCAAGGCGATCCGCCTGACCGGGGAGGACATCGTTCGCCATCGCCTGGTGCAGGACATCGTCCAGGCTTACGAGGAGGGACCGCGGAGACGCCGCGGAGGGACGTAACGTCCGCTCCCCACCGGCCGTATCCACGCCATCATGCAATCGGGCAGTCAAAAGCGACGCAAGCGCCCGGAGCGAGGGGTCGGCATCGAGTTGCCGCCCGGTCGGTTTGCGCGGATCTGGCCTCTCTTGCGCCGCGGCGACGTGTTGCTGCGTCTGGCGATCGCCGCGGCGGCCATCGCGGCCATGTGCGTGGTCACCCGGGGCTGGGAGCCGCCTTTCGCCTGGCGGACACGCTCCATTCCGGCCCGCGACGTCACCTCCCGGGTGGAGTTTGCGGTCATCGACGAAGAGGCGACCCGCAAGGCCCGCGACAAGGCCCGCAGCGAGGTGCTGGCTCGCTATGTGAACGTACCGCAGCCGCTGGAAGAGTTGCAGCACGCGCTGATCGACACGGTGTTCCAGCTCATTTCGGCGCCATCGTACGAGCAGGTCGATCCGGCGGTTTGGTCCAAGTTCTTTTCGAGCGATCCGGCGAAGGCCGCCACCGCCGAGCAGCGACGCGTCGCCTACGACCAGTTGCGGGAGACGCTCAGCGAGGATCCGGACCTCGACTTGCTGAAGAAGGCCGTCGCCACGGCGCTGTCCCCGTTCCGCGGGAGCGGCCTGGTGCAGAGCCTTGCGCACGATCCCGATCAAGGGAGCCACGTCGAGATCCTGGTGCACCCGCCCGGCGTCATTCAGGATGGCAAGCGGGTCCCGGTGGAGGAAGTCCGCGTTCCCGAGGTGCAAAAGACGCTCCGCGATCGGCTGGCGGCGGCGCTTCAGGACCAGTACATGGATGCGGAGCAGGCGCGGCAGGCGGCCCAGCGATTGTACGAGTACCTCAGCCCGCGGCTTCCGACGACGTTGACCTTCGACCGCGACGCGACGCTCGCGGCGGGCGAGGCGGCGGCGCGGAAGGTGGAGCCGCGCTTCATCACCTACATGCCCGGCGATAAGCTCAAGGGCGTGCGCGGCGGCGAGCCGCTCACCCCCGAAGCGCGGGAACTGCTCCGCAAGGAGCACGATGCCGCGGTCGCGGCCATGAGCGTCGAGGAGCAGGTGCTCCATCTGCTGGCGGATGTGGGGATGTACGTCGCGCTCTTCGTCCTGTGCGGCTTCTACATCCTGCGGCGCGAGCGGCGGGTGATCGACGACTTCCGCTCCTTCCTCGTGCTGATGACGGTCGTCGTCCTCACCGTCGGGCTGATGTGGGTGGCCGCCAACGATCGCTGGCGCCTGGAACTCGTGCCGATGCTCGTCTTTGGCATGACCCTCACCATCGCCTATCGCCAGGAGCTGTCGCTCTTACTGGCGGCCGCGGTAGCCCTCATCGCGGCGCTGACGCTGGGACTGGGGCTGGCGGAGTTTGTCATCCTCATGGCCGGCGCCGCGGCGTCGATCCTCACGCTCCAACGCGTGCGCTCTCGCACCAAGCTGATCTACGTCGGGCTATGGGCCGCTGTTGTGGTGGTTCTGACGGCCCTGGGGGTAAACGTGGTGGCGGGAGAGTCTCCCTCGATGCCGCTCTTGTGGGACGCCCTCTGGTTCGGCCTTTCCGCCGTTCTGGCCGGAATCTTGCTCACGGGGCTTCTGCCGTTCGTGGAGTCGATCTTCGACGTGCAGACCGACTTGAGCCTTTTAGAGCTGGGGGATCAATCGCACCAGCTCTTGCAGGAGCTGGTCCGCCGGGCGCCGGGCACGTACAACCACTCGATCAACGTCGCCTCCATCGCCGAAGCCGCCGCCGAGGCCATCGGATGCAACGGCCTCTTGGTCCGCGTGGGGGCGTACTTTCACGACATCGGCAAGATGCTCAAGCCGGCCTATTTCGTCGAGAACCAGAGCATGCTCGGCGGCAATCGCCATGAGTCGCTCGTGCCCGCCATGAGCACGCTGGTGATCATCGCTCACGTCAAGGACGGCGCCGAGATGGGCCGGCAACACCACCTGCCGCAGCCGATCATCGACTTCATCGAGCAGCATCACGGCACGACGCTCGTCGAATACTTCTACCGCCAGGCGAGCCGCCAGAGCGAAGAAAACCCCGACAGCGGCGAGGTGGATGAGAGCAACTTCCGCTACCCCGGCCCCAAGCCGCAGACGAAAGAGGCGGCGGTGATGATGATCGCCGACGCCGTGGAGAGCGCCAGCCGCGCCCTCAGCGACCCCCTCCCGGCCCGCATCGAAAGCCTCGTGGAAGAGCTGGCCATGAAGCGGCTGCTGGACGGGCAGTTCGACGAGTCGGGCATCACACTGCAAGAGCTGCGCATCGTGGAGAACAGCCTCATCAAATCGCTCACCGCCGTTTATCACGGGCGGGTGAAGTATCCCGATCAGCAGACCGCATGATCGACGTGGAAGTCACGAACCGCCAATCCGCCGTCGCGGTGGACGCCGAGCGACTCTCGGCCGCGGTCCGCGAAGTGCTGCAGCAGGCCGACGTCGCGGAAGCCTCCGTCAGCCTGGCGGTGGTCGATGACGAGGAAATCCACCGGCTCAATCGCCTTCACCTGGAGCACGACCGGCCGACCGACGTGCTCAGCTTCTTGCTGGATAACGGCGAGCGGCTCGAGGGCGAAATCGTGATCAGCGCGGACACGGCCTCCGCGACCGCTCCCAAGTTCGGCTGGACTACCGGCGACGAGCTGCTGCTGTACGCGATTCACGGCGCCCTGCACCTGGTCGGGTACGACGATCAAGACCCCGCGGCGCAGGCCGAGATGCGGCAACAGGAAGCCGCCTTGCTGGCTCGCTTCGGCCTCTCGCCGCGATACGAGGAGACTTCGTGACCGCCGACGGATTGTTCTGGCTCGCCTGTGCGGGACTCCTGGCCACCGTCCTCTCCGCCACGGGCGCCAAGGTGCTGCACGAGTTCTCCGTCAGCGGCCTGGAGGAATACTGCCGCCGCCGCAATCGCCGCGAGTTGTTCGGCGTGATCCTCGATCATTCCGAAGACGCCGCCCTCGCGGCCGAGAGCCTGCAAACGCTGGGCGCCGTCTTGACGGTTCTCGCCGGCGGCTTTTGGATGCTCGAAGAGCGGACGCTCACCCCCGGGACGCTCGCCGGGGCGGCGGCAATCGGGGCGCTGGTGCTGCTGGCCGTCACCTCGTGGATTCCCTGGGCCGTGGCGGAAGTCTGGTCGGCGCCGTTCCTTTATCACACCTGGCGGGTGTGGCGGGCGCTGATGTTCGTCCTTTGGCCGCTCACGGTGGGCGTGAGCGTCTTCCGCAATTTGCTCCACCGCCTCTCGGGCGAGCCGGAGGAAGAGTGGGACGAAGAAGAGGAGTTCGAAGAAGAGGTGCGGGCGATCGTGACCGCCGCCACTCGCGAAGGACACCTCGAGGAGGACGCCCGCGAGATGATCGAGAGCGTGATCCAGCTCGCCGACAGCGACGTCTCCGACATCATGACTCCCCGCAGCGCCGTGGACGCGCTGGAAGCCAACCTCGGTTGGCGGGAGATGCTCAAGTTCGTCATCAGCGCCGGCCGCACGCGGCTCCCGGTCTACGAGGAGCGGCTCGACAACGTTCTCGGCGTCCTGTATGTGAAAGACCTGATGCCCGAGCTGGCCCGCCCTCGCAGCAAGCGCCGCGCCTTCCGCGAGCTGGTCCGTCCCGCCTGGTTCGTGCCCGCGACCCGGCCGGTGAACGAGATGCTCCGCGACTTCCTCCGCACCCGAAACCACCTGGCGATTGTATTGGACGAGTACGAGTCGGTGGCGGGCATCGTCACCATCGAGGACGTGCTCGAGGAGATCGTGGGCGAGATCGTCGATGAGTCGGACAAGGACGAGCCGAGCGACATCATCCCCATCGACGACTCCACCGCCGAAGCAGTCGGCCGCACGCACCTGGCGGACCTGAACGAGCTGTTCGGCTTCGACTTCCCCGAGCCGGAAGACTACGACACCATCGGCGGCTTCCTGATGCACCACCTCGGCGAAATCCCCAAGCCCGGCGAGCACATCCAATGGAACGGTCTGCGAATCACGGTCCTAGAATCCACCCGCCGCCGCATCGACCGCGTCCGCATCGAACGCCAACCCTACACCAGGAGCGAATCGGCGTAGGGGCCGTGTGAACCGATGGTGGCTGGAAACCGACATCACTTGAGATCCCAATGAAAAGATCCATCTTATTGGCAATTCCGCTCCTTTTGATTGTGGCAGTCATTTTGTTAGTCCTTTTACTGCGGCTGCAATCAGGAAATGTGACCGAGAACAAACAGGGGGTTACCGAGAAGGTTGAACCGACCAAAAGATACGGTCTTAGCGAAGAAGACTTTGAAAGACTCAAAGAAGACCTCGAAAGAATTCGAGAGGGTAGGCCGACAACAGAGCGAACAGAGCGAGTACCATCGGGAGATGTTGAAATTCAAAGAGATTTTGAGATAACGGTTGAGTTGCCACTCGATCCATAGTCTGAACGAATAACGTTACCAGTTGTTGAAATACGAGAAAGAATGGGGCGAAGAAAGCGCGCTCATTCTCTGATGCCGCCCTCCAAGCACGCGCATCACCGGGGGCGTTCACGCCCCGTTCCCGCGGAGCGGTGAGCGCCCCGAGCTTTAGCAGGGGCCGGGACGCGACGCAACAATGCGGCTCGAACGATGGATGTTGTCGACAATCCATACGAAGCTCCGTCACCCGAGGGCGTTGACCGCGTACGACGGGCGCGCCGCTCGACTTTATTGATCATCTTTTTCGCGGAGCTTTCATTCTGCGTCGGCCTTTTCTTGGCAATCCTGGGTTCTGCCATCACCTTCGTCCCCGGATCAGAATGTTATTGGTTCGCGACTACTGCCCTGCTGATGGCTCCAGGCGTCCTTATTCCCAAACGGGCGTATCGAATGATCGCGGCCATCGGCCTTGCAATATGCCTTCTCTATGCCTACTCCGGTTACAAACGCGGAATCAGATATCAGCAGTGGCTTCAAGACCAGCGGGAGAAAGCGGGAGAGGCTCGCTTGTTCTCTGATCCTGGCCTCCAAGCTCCCGCATCAACCTGGGGCGTTTACGCCCCGTTCCCGCGGAGCGGTAATCGGCACGTGCTTTAGCACGGGTCGGGGCGCGACCGCAATTTCCCCTCCACGCCGCCGGCCGCCGCCGCGAGTTCGCGAATCCGGGATTCCAACTCGTTCGGCCGGCTTCAGCCGGCCGGTGTTTGCCACCGGCTTTTAGCCGGTGGTGGCGGGCATCCATACCTTACCCTTCCCTTTCTTCCTCCGCCGCCGTTGGCGGCGGAGGAAGAAAGGGAAGGTCAGTTTCTGTCTTCTGCTCCACCAGCTAAAGCTGGTGGCAGACACCGGCCGGCTAAAGCCGGCCCCTGCGGGCGACGGGGCGAAGCGGGACGGGCCCTCCACTCCACAAGCCCGACGTAAACGCCGGGCCGAAGACCGCCTGCGGCGGGAAAGGTCCGTGAATGGCCCTGCGGGCGCCGCGAATCGCCGTTGCGCGTATTCTCGATTCGTTAAGCAAGAAGCCGGACGGATTGCGAGCCGTGAACCGCAGGCCTTCGCAGTTTGAGTCGCGATAGCACTGGCGGGCGTGCCCCACCGGATTGCTGACTGATTGGCGACATGGCGCCTCGCACACCATCGCCGTTGACGCGCGATGGACGCCCTGGGATGATGAATTTATGAGCCGATTTGAAGAAAATGCCCCTTCCCCTGCCGCGGATGCGCAAGCCGTGCTGGCTCGCCTTGCGGGGAGATCCCTCGACCCGGAAACGTACCGCCGGGTTCGGGAGCGAGCCGAGCGGATCACGGAAGAACTGCGACAAAAGCATGGCGAGATGGACCTCGCGGTCGACCTCGTTCGTGAGGTTCGCGACGAGGCATGAAGTATGTGCTGGACTCCTCCGTGGCCCTCAAATGGGTCCTTCCAGAAGCGGGGGCGGCCAAGGCGATTCAACTGCGCGACGAGTACCACAACGGCGTCCACGAGCTGATCGCCCCCGATATCTTTCCCATAGAGAACCTCCATGCGCTGACCAAGGCGGAGCGCCAAAACAAGATCAATGGCGCCTGGGCGCTATGGCAGTCGATCATGGCCGACGCACCGGCGCTGCATGCGCACATTCCGCTCCTGGACCGTTGCGTACCAAATCGCTGCTGCCGCCAGAATCGGCATCTACGACTGCCTGTACGTGGCGCTGGCCGAGCAGGAAGGATGCGAACAATCTTCAGCGCCAATTTCCATTCGTCACCGATCTAGCTTCGTTGCCGTGAAAGCCCACCTGGGGCGTTTACGCCCCGTTCCCGCGGAGCGGTAATCGGCACGTGCTTTAGC
>JAHWKS010000808.1 GCA_019347795.1 Planctomycetota bacterium
TCGAGAAATAACTGTCGTTCGAGCTTAGCCCGCCCCACCCGGCCGCTACCGCGTCGACCTCCCCACAGGGGAGGTAAAGGACACTAAGTTTCTCGAGCGGTACTTAAGCGATCAGCTCACGCACGACGCGGCCGTGGACGTCGGTGAGGCGGAAGTCGCGGCCGGCGTAGTGGTAGGTGAGGCGCTCGTGGTCGAAGCCCAGGAGGTGCAGGAGGGTGGCGTGGAGGTCGTGGACATGCATCGGCTTCTCGACCGCCTGAAAACCGAACTCGTCGGTGGCGCCGTAGACTTGGCCCCCCTTCACGCCGCCGCCGGCCAGCCAGACCGTGAAGCCCCAATGGTTGTGGTCGCGGCCGTTGATTTTCCCCGCGTTGGCGCCCGGCTGCGGGAGCTCGACCGTGGGAGTCCGGCCGAACTCGCCTCCCCAGATCACGAGCGTGTCTTCGAGCATGCCCAACCGCTTGAGGTCGCCGAGCAAGGCGCCGATGGCCCGGTCGCACTGGCCGGCCAGGTCGCGATGTCGGTCGGCGATGTCGTCATGATTGTCCCACGGCTGTCCCTGCCCGTGCCAGACCTGCACGAACCGCACGCCCCGCTCCACGAGCCGGCGGGCGATGAGAATCTGCCTCGCCTGCACTCCCGGACCGTAGGCGTCGAGCACGTGCTGCGGCTCGCGGGAGACGTCGAACGCCTCGGCCGCCTCCCCCTGCATGCGGTACGCCAGCTCGAACGACTGGATGCGGGCCTCCAGCGCGTCGTCGGACCCGCGCTGGGCGAGGTGCAACTCGTTGAGTTTGGCTAATGCGTCGATTTGCCTTCGCTGCGCGTCGCTCGCCAGGTGCGGATTGCGGACATGGGCGATCAGCTTCTCGATGTCCGTGTGCTTCGTGTTGATGTACGTCCCCTGGAACACGCCGGGGAGAAACGCCGCCTGCCAGTTCTGGGTCTCGGTGATCGGGTAGCCGTTCGGGCACATCGCGACGAAGCCGGGCAGGTTCTGATTCTCCGTTCCCAAGCCGTAGGTAACCCAGGAGCCCATGCTCGGCCGCACCAGGCGGGACTCGCCGCAGTTCATCAAGAGGAGCGACGGTTCGTGGTTGGGGACGTCGGCGTGCATGGAGCGGATCACCGCGATCTCGTCGATGTGCTGAGCCGTGTGCTGAAAGATCTCGCTGACTTCGATGCCGCTTTCGCCGTACTTCTGAAACTTGAACGGCGAGGGGAACGCGGCGCCGGTCTTGCGCTCGGTGCGGAGGTTCTCGCGCGGGAGCAGCTTCCCGGCGTACTTCTCAAGCGACGGCTTAGGATCAAAGGTATCGACGTGCGAGGGGCCGCCGTTCATGAACAGGTGGATCACCCGCCTGGCCTTGCCCGGGAAGTGGGGCTGCTTGGGCGCCAGCGGATTGATCCGCGTCGCGGCCTCAGCCGAGCCGCCCAGCAGGCCGTCGTCGCCCAAGAGGCCCGCCAGTCCCAACATTCCCATTCCCACGCCGGAGCGGCGCAGCAGATCGCGGCGGGTGAAGAGTTCGTGCATTATTGCAGGTGGGCGTCCGGCAGCCGCCGATGGTTCGAGCGGGTCCGCTACGGGGATCGACGTGAGGATGAATCGATCTGCTCGAGGCGGGTTACGTGCAGCAGATTGATGATGGTATGGCGGTCCATGTTGGGATAATCGCCGTTGCCGTTCTCCGGCGCCCCCTGGCCCGGCAGGCCGACAATGGCGGCGTGCCGCGTGACAAGGAGCATTTCCGGATGGCGTACATCGAACGTTAAACCATCGGAAACGAACATCCGGAAAGGTTGGAACGGCCTGGCTTGCAGGGACGCTATCAACTCGTCGCCTCGCATCGCAATTCTCCCGCTGGACCAACCATCATTGTAGCGATCGTGAGCCGCCAACGCCAACCTCGAGTAGTGGTACAGTTAGTAAAGAACGGTTTGCGGCGTCGTCCCAGGGCCCGCCGCCTTCTCGTCGTAGTTGTGTGAACATGCAGCGTCGTTCTCGCAAGTCCTCGCTCCAATCCGTCGAGCCGCGTCATGGCATCGACTGGCGTCGCGTCGCGCCGGGGGCTTTGGCTGCCCTGCTTATCGCAACCCCGCTCATTCCTTCCGAGTCGATCGCCGAAACGGGCGCCGGCTTGTTCCTCATCCTGCTGTGGCTGCTGTTGCTCGCGGCGTGGGCCGGGATGACGCTCTTCACGCCGCGGGCCGAAGTGCGAGTCGGCCCCACGTTTGCGGCGATCGTGCTCCTGGTGCTCTTGATCGGCCTCAGCGGGTGGCTCATGGCTTGGGAGGGGAATCCGCGGGGGACGATTAACTCCGTCTGGCAGTGGGTCGCCTTCGCCGCGGCCTATTTCCTGATGCGGCAGTGGATCGTGACGCCGCGAGAGCGGCGGGCGACATGCACGGCGATGATCGCCCTGGCCGTCGGGCTTTCCTGCTTTGGGTACTATCAATATTTCATCTCGCAGCCGGCGGCCCTGGCGCGTTTTGAGCAGGACCCGGAAGGGGCGCTGCGGGAAGCGGGGCTTTCGCCGGATGCCGACCCGCAGACGATCGCGTCCTTCCGCAGCCGCGTGGAGAGCGTCGAGCCGATCGCCACCTTCGCGCTTACCAACTCGGTGGCAGGTTTCTTGGCGCCGTGGCTGGTGCTGGCGGCGGGAATCGGATTTACGCTCCGCAACGGGAAGTTCGGCGGGAAACGCGCGGCCGCGGGCGTCGCGGCTGGGGTCGTGGCAGCCACGGCCGCGGCGGTGTCGCCGGTCGTCGCGGTGTTGTTGTCTGCGCCGCCGCACGCGAGTGCGATGAAACCGGCCGCGCCCAAAAGAATCCTGGAGATGTGCATTGCTGGAAAGGCCTCCGCCCGAGCTCGATGGTCCCGCATAATTGTGATATGTGATAGCGGCGACTGAAGCCGCGTACATGTGAATTTATTCACAAGCCGGCGCCGATGGAAGTTGCCGCGAGTAATTCCGGCGGCGTCAGCGGATATGTGCGCCGACCGTGCTCCCCACGGGAAGCGCCCGGCCCGCTCCACGGCCATGCTCACCTGTCGAGCTCGTAAATGATGTCCACCGGGATGCCACGGGTCTCAAGCCGGTCGAGGTCCGCGCGCAGCAGCGGGCCGATCGCGCCGTACCGCTCGTTGAACCGGCCCACGGCCTCGTAGTCGCCGTCGCCCTGCATCGTGAGGATCAGCCGGGAGAGCGAGTCGGCGCCCTGCCGCATCTTCACCGGGTCGGTGCGGTACTTCCCGTCCGGGTTGCGCGAGAACGCGCCCATCTCCTGGAGGAAGTTGAACGCCGCCACGTTGGCGCGACCGTGCGCGGAGGCGGCGCCGAACC
>JAHWKS010000809.1 GCA_019347795.1 Planctomycetota bacterium
GGGGTGAAGCCGGATGCAATCTGCCTGGTGGTTTCCAACCCGGTCGATATCCTCACCTACGTCGCCGCCGACCGGCTGAAGCTGCCGAAGAGCCAGGTGATCGGTCTGGGCACGCAACTCGACACGATCCGCTTCCGCAGCTTCATCGCGCGGCAGATGAACGTGGCGCCGACGCAGGTTTCCGCCTTGATCCTCGGCGAGCACGGAGACAGCATGGTCCCGATCTGGTCCAGCGCCACGGTGGGCGGACTGCCGCTGGACAAGCTCCCCGGCTGGTCGCCGAATCTGGCCAATGAACTCTTTACCCGCACGAAGGGCTCCGGGGCCGAGGTAATCAAGAAGAAAGGGGGCGCGGGATTCGCGGTGGGGATCGCCATCCGCGACGTGATCGACTCCATCGCACTCGATCAGAACCGCCTCTTGCCGGTTTCCAGCGTGCAGGACGGCTGCTACGGTATCCGCGACGTGGCGCTTTCGGTCCCCACCGTCGTCGGCCGCGGCGGCGTGGTCGCCCGGCACGAGATCGACCTCTGGCCCAAAGAAATGCAGCAGCTAAAAAACAGCGGCAACGTCCTGCGGCAAACGCTGACCACGGTGCTCGGGCGGGTGGGACGGGGTTGATTGGACCGGTTTAAGAGATCACGACTGTCCGCCCTTCGATTCGCAGTCGCCCTTCCGCATAGAGGCGAATCGCTTCCGGATAGGCCTTGCACTCTTCCTCGAAGACGCGGGCGGCGAGGGTTTTTGGGGTGTGGTCGGGGAGAACCGGGACCGCGCGCTGGAGGATGATCGGGCCGTGGTCGTAATCGTTGTCCACGAAGTGGACGGTGCAGCCGGTGAGCTTGGCGCCGTAGTCGAGGACGGCGCGGTGGACGCGCTCGCCGTAATAGCCGTGTCCGCAGAAGGCGGGGATTAACGCCGGGTGAATGTTCATCACGCGGCCGGCGAAGTCGGACGGGATCGGGACATGCTTGAGAAAGCCCGCCATCGCCACAAGCTCGACCCCCGCGTCGCGACAGGGAGCAAACATCGCCGCGCTGTAGGCGTCGGAATCGGGATGATTCTTCTTTTCGACCACGAGCCGCGGAATGTTCGCCTGCTCGGCGAATCGCAGCCCGGCGGCCGCAGGATTGCTGGAGATCACCAGCCGCACCTCTGCCGGCAGCTCGTCCGCCGCGATCTTGTCGAGCAGGTTCCTGAGCGTCGTCCCGCCCCCGGAGATGAAGACGGCGATCGGCAGTCGGCGATGTTCCATCGAAGGTTCAGAACTTCAAGGAGGCTTTGAAGCTCCAAGTCGTCTGGAGCTGCCGCTGACGCGCCGACTTATTCATGGTCGGGCTGCGAGGCGCCGGCGATGTCCTCAATCACCTGCGCGACGCTCTCGTGATCGAACCACTCGGGAACGCCGCCCGGCCGCAGATAGACCGCGACGCCGTCTCGCACGACCATTGCCCGAGGGTGATCGACTTCCACTCGGTCCCCGCCGACCAGTTCAACCGTGAACGGCTGAAACGGCCTCCGCTCGTGGAGCGCCTCAAATATCTGTTCAAAGTGATCGGAAGTCATAGATGCAATTTACCATAGGTTCTGGCGAAGGTCGAAGCGATGTGCAGATGTGGCGACGGTGATCGCGCCGGCGCCGAGGACGACCACGATAGGGAATACTAATCTGCACTGATCGACGCTAATCAATTAGTGAAGATTGGCGCCGATTAGCGTTCCGTCGTCTCTCGACCTTCCTCTACGAACGTCAGCGGCCTCAGCGAATAACCTTTACTTCCAGTGTGACCGGTTCGCCGCCGATTTCCTGCTTTGTCGCCTCTCTATTTTTCAGCGAGGTCATCTTAAACTCCACCGCCAGGGTTTCGTTGCGGATATAGTCTTCGTTTTCTTCGAACGCTTGCCGCAGTTCGGCGGAGTCGACGCCGACGGTCACCGCGATGCGGTCGTCGTACTCGCAGTTCATCTCTTTACGGCGTTCTTGGATGAGCCGCACGAGGTCGCGAGCGTAGCCTTCGCGGATCAGCGCGGGGGTGAGCTCGGTGGAGAGCACCATGACGCCGACGTTGCCTTGCGCGGCGGCCCAGCCTTCTTTGGCTTGCAGACGGACCTGGATTGCGTCGGAGTTGAGCGTGACCGTCTCGCCTTCAACTTTGAGTTTCGTCTCTCCGGATTCATTCAAGTCCTGCAGCAGCTTTCCGGCATCGACTTTTTTCAGCGCCGCCTGCACCTTAGGCATCAGCTTGCCGAGCTGCGGTCCGAGCAGCTTAAAGTTCGGGGTGACGGTATAGGTGACGTACTTCTCCGCCTCTTGCGTGTACTCGACCTGCTTGACGTTCAACTCGCCGCGGAGGATGGCGTCGTGCTCCTCCAGCCAGGGCTGGTGCGTGGCGTCTTGGAGAATCACCTCGACCTTCGCCAGCGGCTGGCGGACTTTGAGCTTCTCGCCCATACGGGCGCTCAGGCCGAGCGAGGCGATCTCGCGCACCAGCCGCATCCGCTGTGAAAGCTGCTCCTCCACCGCGGCCGGGTCGCCCGCGGGATAATCGCAAAGGTGAACGCTGGCTTCGGCCCGCTTGTCGAAGATGCCGGTCAAGTTCCGCCACAGCGACTCGGCCAGGAACGGCGTGAACGGGGCGATCAGCTTCGAGACCGTCAGCAGGCATTCGTAGAGCGTCCAGTAGCCGTCGAGCTTTTCGCGCGAGGCGGCGTTGAGCTTGTCGATCGACGCGGCGTCGAGATTCTTGAACGTCTCGCTCTCCCCCTCGCGGCGCCAGTTCTCCCAGAAGCGATCGCGGCTGCGGCGGACGTACCAGTTGCTCAGCGCATCCACAAACTCATTCAGCCGCGTGCAGGCGACGAAGTTGTCGTAGGCGTCCATCCGCTCCACCACCGCGGCCGCCGTGCGATTCAGCTCACTCATGAGCCAGCGGTCCAGCTCGCTCCGCTCGTGGATCGGGCGATAGCCTTTCGCCTTCGCGAGCACCTCGGGCGAAAGCTGCCCGGCTTCACCCTCGCAGAGCGCGGCCGGATCGAAGCCGCTGGTGTTGGAGTAACTGACGAAGAAGCTGAACACGTTCCACAGCCGCAGCAGAAACTCAGGGATGCTCTCGCGGATGGCCCGCTCGCTGTAGATGATCGAGTTCCACGGCGCCTGGTTGGCGAAGAAGTACCACCGCAGCGCGTCGGCGCCGTAGCGGTCGAAGATCTCCTGCGGCTCGCGGTAATTGCGAAGCTGCTTGGACATCTTCTCCGTCTTCCGGGAGACGGCCCCGCCGCACTTTTCACACTGCGAGACGTTCGCCTCCAGGTGGCGATGCCCGCACTTGTTGCAGATGACGG
>JAHWKS010000043.1 GCA_019347795.1 Planctomycetota bacterium
GTTTGGGGTTTTTCGTGTGGTGATTTTGGGTTGGGGGGGGGGGCCCCCCCCCCCCCCCCCCCGGGGGGGGGGGGGGGGGGGGGGGGGGGGGGTGGGGGGCCGCGAAACCCCCTGCTGGCTGACCAGCATGGTGGTGCATCTGGCGGTGATGCTGGTGATCGGCTCGATCGCCGTCCCGCCCGCGCGCGTGACCGGCTTCAATTCGTGGGTGTTCGCCGTCGCCGACGAACACGATCCGCACGCCGAGGCCGAGCTGGTCATCGTCCAGACCGATGAGGACCGTCAGGACGGCGGCGAGGAGGGGGAGCATCAGCATGAGCCGTCGGCCGAGGAAGAGGTCGCCGTGACGATTCGGGCGCCCGTCGAGCCGCCGCCGAGCGAGCCGCTGCCGCCGACGGTGAGCGAGAGCGAAGAAAACCTCCAGGAGCACCATCCCTCTGAGGAAGCCGAAGAAAGCCCGACTCCCGAGCCTCCGTCGCCGATTCGCCTGGCCAGCGCGGTCACGGTGGATCACGAGCCGCAGCCCCCCGCGGATGTCCCGCCCTCCGGCGGCGATCCGCCCGGCGTGCTCGATCCGAATCCGGTCTATGACGACGTGGTGGACCGTTTCATCGAGTACGACGTCGGCCGGCTGCGGGGCGCGGCGGGGGAGCGGGCTCGCCGCGAATTCCAGGCCCTCGGGCCCTACGCGGTCCCCGCCCTGGTGCGCGGCTTGAACCGCGCGGCGTCGATCCAGGCGAGCTGTCCCGTGGTGGTCATCTCCTCCAAGCTGGAGAAATCGCTCAGCTCCACCGGCGATTACCAGATTATCCGCTATGCGGTGGAGAACATCGGTCGCGGCGTTCCGGAGAATGCCCCGCACTATTCGCGGCTGATGTCGCTGCGGAAAGCGCTTCGCCGCTATCACACGGAGCGGCCGGAGCTGCTGCGGCAGGAGCTGATGTCGCAGGGAATCCCCGCGACGGATGAAATGGTGCGTGCGTTCGAGCGCTTCTCGCAATCGACGCCCGATGTGCTCATTGCGGGGATCCACGCCGGCGATCCTACGGAGCGATTGGCGGCGGTCGCCGCAACTTCCCGGCTCGCCCGGCCCCTCTCCGACGGACAGCGCTCACACGTGGCGGCCCAGTTGATCCCGCGGCTCGTTGACAAGGACGCGGGGATCCGCGGTCAGGCCGAGGCCGGGCTTGCCGCGCTTTTGGAGATCGATCCGGAGCTCTCTCCCGATCGAGGCGGCGGCGATGCGTCGTCGTTGTGGCGCCGGCGCCTGGCCGATTTTGACGTCGAGAGGCGAGTCGAGCGAAACGCCCGCTCCCTGCTCCTCCAAGGGATGGCTCACGAGCGCCGCGGCCGCCGCGGTCCGGCTCAGGAGAAATATCGCCAGGTGCTGGACGAGTTCCCCGGCGCCCAGGCCGCCCGCGAGGCCGCCATTCTGCTTCGCTACGGGGGATGAGCGGCCCGCGCGGCGATGCAATCCATGCCGGAAACCCTGGTGATTCTCGGCGCCAGCGCGCGGGCGGCGGCGTTCTCGGCCCGGCGGGCGGGATTCGCCCCCTGGGGGGCCGATCTCTTCGCCGATGCCGATTTGTCCGCCATCTCTCCGGCGCGGCGGGTGGCGCGCTATCCGGCGGAGTTGGTGGAAGCGGCCGAGGCGGCGCCGCCGGGACCGTGGATGTTTACCGGCGCCTTGGAGAATTATCCGGAGCTGGTGGATCGCATCGCCGCCGCGCGCCGCCTGTGGGGAAACTGCGGCGCCGTGCTGCGCCGGGTCCGCGATCCGTGGCGGGTGCGGGAGGCGCTTGTCGCCGCGAGATTGCCGTGCCCGCTACTCGGTAGCGATCGGCGAAGTCTGCCGCCCGGCGTGTGGATGCGAAAGCCGCTTCGCTCTGCGGGGGGCGCGCGGATTCAGAAGATCAGCGTCGTCCGTGCATCGGCGGCGGCGCGAAGCGGTGGCGATGGTCACCGTCGTGGGGTTTATTATCAACAGGCGATTCGCGGCGAAACCGCAAGCGGGGTTTATGTTGCCGCCGAGGGACGAGCGCGGCTGTTGGGGGTGACGCGGCAGTTGAGCGGCGCGGCGTGGTGCGGCGCCGAGGGGGTTCAGTATGCGGGGTCGATCGGGCCGCTCGTGCTGAGCGATGAGCAGCGAGGCGCGTGGCGGCGGATCGGCGATTGTCTGGCGAGGAGTTTTTCCCTGGTCGGATTGTTCGGCGTCGATGCCGTGGTGAACACACAAGGGGTGTTCCCGGTCGAGGTCAATCCGCGCTACACCGCCTCGATCGAGGTGTTGGAGCGGGCACTCGATTTGACGGCGATCGCCCTTCACGCTCGAGCTTGCCGGACCGGCGAACTTCCCGACGAGCCGCCCGTCCGACCCGATGGCGTGTGCGGCAAGGCAATTCTCTACGCGCGACGCAATGGTCCCGCGAGCCCGGCCTTCTGGCGGTTCGTCGAGGATGCACTCGGCCGCCGAAATCCCGACGCCGCCGACCTGCCGCACCGCGGGCAGGTATTCCAGGCCGGCCGGCCGGTGCTGACGTTGCTGGCCGACGGTGAATGCGAAAGCGACGTGCTGAACCGTTTGCAACGTCGGGCGGCGGAGGCGTTCGAACTGTTGGAGGCGTAAGGGACTTTGGCGGCGCCTAGGGCGCCGACTCCTCCGCCGCTTCGCTGTCTGCATCGGCGGCGCCGTTCTCCTCCGGCATCCACTTGCGGCCGGCCAATTGCGGCTCGTAATCCTCGCGGCCGGCAAGGCGGGCGATCTCTTTCATCGCCCGCAGCGTCAGCTCTTTCGCCAGGTGGCGTTCCTTGCCGGCATCGTAATGCTCGGAGAGATCGATCGGATTGCCGAACCGCACCTTCACGCGGGCCCGCATGAAGAACGGGCTCAAGATGCGGCGGCCGTCGTAGGGCGCCCCTTCGATGTAGCAGGGAAGCACCGGCGCCCGGGCCCGCAAGGCGACCAGCGCGGCGCCCGGGCGGACCGGCAGGAGGAATTCGTCGGTCTTGTTGATGCGGCCTTCGGGAAACATTCCCACCAGGCCCCCTTCCCGGGCGTAGCGGATGGCCGCGCGAATGGCGCCGGTATCGGCCCCGCCGCGCCGGGTTGGGATGGCGCCTGTCTTCCGCAGGAACCAAGCCACTACCGGCAGCGAAAAATACTCGGCCGCCACCATCCAGTGCACCTTCCGGCCCGGGACGAGCTGAATGAAGAAGGGATCCACTGGGCTGCGATGGTTGGCGATAATCACGGCTCCGTTCTCGCACCCTTCCGGCAGAGTTGCCGGAAGATCCACCCGCCAGAGCAGCCGGCACAAGAGCACGTCGAGATAAAACAGAACCGTTTCCGAGGGGGTGTAGGGACTTCGCCGAAAGGCCCACACGATCGCCGCGGCGATCGCCGCCAACACGAGGAGCAGGAAGGCGATCGCCAGGAGATGATTCATCATGAACGCACGGCCCGAAGAGTGATGGCGGGCGTCAGTGTACCCGTCACGGCGGCCGGGCTGAAGGCGAGGTTTTGTGGGGCCCTTGGGCGCCTACGGGCTGAGCCGTCGCATCTCCTCGGCGATCCAGGCGTTCAGCTCATCCCAATCGACGGGCGGGAGGTCGCAGAGGTCGGGACGCAGCCGCTCGGCGCCCTTGATGTAGACGTGGCGAACCTCGCTCTGCCGCTTCTCGGTGTTCCAGTGCACCAGCACGCGGATGCACTTGGAGAGCGAGCCGGGGACGCTGATCTCGTGGCCGCACAAGAGCGGCACATCCAGCCAGCCAAGCTGCCGCGCAGCGAGTGCAGGGAACTCCGTGTCCAGGTCCACGGTGGTGGTGAAGATCGCGCTGGCGACGTCCTCGGAGCGGATATCATTGGTGCGGATCACCAGCGCCAGCAGTTGCCGCGTGGCGGTGAGGATCGCCTCGCGGGAGTTTTCAGCGGCGGTGGTGGCGCCTCGCACGCCGCGACACCACATAAGGGACTCCTGGAAAAACGGAACGATCGATCGACCGTCCGACTAAGATACATCGCCCGGCGCGGCGTCGAAAGTAGCGCCGGCGGCGTTACCGGCTTTCGAGCGAAAGGGGGCTTCGATACGCGGCGTCGCGCCCTTCGACGACGATCCATTCTGCGTCGATGGCGAGCGGCGGCAGCTCCTGCCGGCGGCCGGACGGCCAGTCGATCGCGATGCGGTCGATCGCCGTCGCCTCGCCCAAGCCGAAGATCAGCCGCTTCTCGTTGCTCGCGAGGTAGCCGCTGCCGGCGGTCAACTGCCGGGTTCGCGTTCGCCCGCCCGCTTCCACCGTCGCCACGGCGCCGATCGCGTCCCGGCTCGAGGCGACGCCGATCAGCCGGATCGCCAGGAAATGCCCGCAGTCGGCCGACTGATTCTCCAGCACGGCCGCGGGCGTGTCGAGGTGCGAAACAGCAAAGTCTTCGAGGCCGTCGCGATTGAAATCGAGCACGGCCATCGCTCTGCCTAACCGCTCCTCCCGAAAGAAGCCCGAGAGCTCCTCCGCCGGCGCCTCAACGAACTTCGCGCCACTTTGGTTGATGAATAGTTGGGGGCGCATTCGATACGGGGCGCCGGTGTGCGTCATGTCGTCGATGTGCCCGTTCACAACCGCCAGATCGGGCCACCCGTCCAGTTGCACGTCCAAAAACTGGGCGCCGAAGCCCAGCGTCTCCATGGACGGGGCCGCCAGGCCGCGCGTCGCCGAGGAGTCGGTGAAGAAGCCGTCGCTCTCCTGCAAATACAGCGTGTTCGCCTCGCGGTAGAAATTCGTCACGAAGAGGTCGATCCGTCCGTCGCCGTCGGCGTCATCGGCTGCGACCCCCATGCAGGCTTGGGCGCGTCCCTCGCGATCGACGGCGGCCCCGGCGACGACGGCCATGTCCCGAAGCCGAAATCCCGGCGCCGATTCCGCCTCCTCGTTGCGGAGCAGGAAGTTCGGCTGCTGGTCGTTGGCGATGAAGAGGCTGATTCTAGGATCCGCCCCCAGGCGGGCCGCGACGATTCCCAACCCGTTGCCGCTCTGCGCGGCGACGCCGGCGGACTCGCTCACGTCGCGGAACCCGCCCTGGCCGTCGTTCACCAGCAGCCGGTCGGCGGCGGGCGAGAACGCGAGCGGACTGCACGCGCGGAGCTTGTCTCCGGTGGGGCACAGTTGCTCATAGACGCCTTCCCCTTCGACGTAGTTCACGTCGTAAATCTCCGGATGCCCATCCCCGTTCAGATCGACGATGGCGCAGCTCGTGGTCCAGCTTGCCCCGTCGCCGGCCAACAGGCCCTCATCGGCGAACGTGCCGTCGCCGTTGTTCCGGTAGAGCCGGTTGGCGCCGATGTTCGCGACGTAGATATCGTCGAAGCCGTCGTCATTCACGTCGCCGATCGCCACTCCCTGGCTGTAGAACGGCTCGCGAATGCCGGCGGCTTCGGTCACATCCACGAATCGTCCGCCGCGGTTCAAGTACAGCCGGTCGAGCCGCTCGCGGTCAGGATTGGGAAGCGGCCACTGGCTGCCCTGCGCGAGGTAGAGGTCGGGCCAGCCGTCGTGATTCATGTCCAGCACTCCCACTCCCCCGCCGGTGATCTCGTGCATGCGGTGGGCGTAGGTGGGCGGGTCGCGCGAAGGGAAGTACTGAAAGTCGATTCCCAACTCCGCGGCGCGCTCGCGGAACTGGATCTGGGACTTGGCGCTCTCCACCGCCGGGACGGCTGGCTGCGACGACTTGGGCGCCGGCAAAGGTAGGTTCGACAAATCGAGACGGGCGGCGACGTTGCTTCGGATATCCGTCTGCGGCATTGCGGGGGAGAGCTGCGAATGAATCTGCATTGCGCGGCTGCGGGCGTCCTGGTCCTGGGGCGCGCTCGTCAGGAGCAAGGCATACCAGCCTTGCGCCTCCCAGTAGCGTCCGAGCTGCGCCGCAAGTTCGGCGGCTTCTCGCTGCGGCCGCAGATGCTGGGGACTTTCGTAGATCGACTCGAGCGTGGCGGCGAACTTCTGCAGAAGCTCGGCCCGCGCCGCAATCGGCGCCGCCTCCTCGCCCCTGCCCAGCCGCTCCAGAGATTGCGCGAGTTGAAAGTGGGCCGCGACATGGTTCGGATCGCGCCGCGCCGCCTCCCAATGGCATCGTGCGGCGGCTTGCGGCTGCTGCATCGCAGCCGCCCACCGGCCCTGGACGAACCAGGCGCCCGGGTGGGCTTCGGCGTCCGCCGGCAGTCGCTCTCGCCACTGCGGCAATTCTTCTGGGGCGATCAATAAGAGCGCTTCGCCCAATTGCACGTGCGCTTCCACGAACTCGGGCCGTTGCTCCAGGAGGCCGACAAGCAGCTTCCTGGCCGAGACAGGATCGCCCTGCTGCAAGTCCAGCCTGGCCAGCCCGAGGTTTGGCAGCAAGTCGTCTGGCTGCGCCGCAAGGTAACGCTCCAACTCGGACCGGCGATCCAGGACTTTCGCGTTGTTACCCAAGAGCAGGAGTCGCTCGAGCGTGATCTGATCGGCGCGAATCAACTGGAGGAACTGCGGCCGCGACTCCCAGCGGCGACCCAGCGTGGCGAGCAACAGGGCCAGTCGCTCGCGGGCCGGCTCCAGCGTGGGGTCGAGCTGCAGCGCGTCGCGCAAGGCGGCTTCCGCCTGGGAGGCGCGGCCCACATGGGCCAGCACCTCGCCCGCCGCCCACCGCGCCGTTGCGGCGTCGGGACTGGCGTCGGGGACGCGGCTGTAGTAGTCGAGCGCCGCGCGGAAGAGCTGAAGGCGAGTGGCCGCCTCGCCCGCGATCACCAGCGCCCGCGACGAATCCGGCGCCTGCGCGAGCTTCCGCTCGCAGACGGCCAAGGCCTCGACGTAGTCTTTGCGCGCCAGCGCCGCCTCCGCCTCCCGCAAATCGACGGGAGGATCGGGCTTCAGCCAATAACCGCCCAGGATGACTCCGACGGCGGCGACAATCAGGACGATAAGTGGGAGCCGTCGCATCGCGAGGAGGAAGGAGAGGCAGTGCGCGGAAGAGCAGCAGGGCCGCGAACGGGGATGCCCCGCAGGCAACGGGAAAACGAACGCTTCGGCGAGGAGGTTGCGTTGCCGGTTCCCCCCGTTTTCAATACGATTGTTATTGATTCTTGTGCTTTACCAAATCGTAGTCAATCCCGCCCGGTTGTGGAGGCTTTGATGGGACTGACCTCCCAACCCGTCGCCAGCCGCCTCATCGCTCTGATCACAGCGATCTCGCTGTTTGGCTGCGATCGGAATGCGCCCCCGACGGCGTCTCCTGCGGCGCCCATCGTCCCCGCGCCCGCTTCGCAGCAGTCCGCCGACGAGGGCCAACCGCCGGCGGATGTCGTGTCGGAAGATCCGTCCGCCAATTCACCGGCGCCGCTCGCGCCCGCGAAGCCCTTGCCCGAAACCGTCCCCGCGCTGGTTGACGAGTGCCGCGGGGTGATGGACCGGCTCGTTGAGGAGTTTCCTGCCAATCCGGACGCGTGGGAGGTGCGCGGGCGGCACCTCTATCAGGTCGGTAAGAACGCGGAGGCCAAGGAGAGTTGGCGGAAATGCCTCGAGCTGGCGCCGGGGTACGTCTACGCTCAGCACGGGCTGGGGATGGTTGCGGTTCGCGAGGGAGACGACGAGAAAGCGGTTGAACTGTTTCGCAAGGCTTTGGCGGCGGCGCCCGAGTTGAAGGACACCGTCCACGAGCTTCATCGCGCTCTGGTGCGTC
The DNA here is from genome assembly GCA_019347795.1 of Planctomycetota bacterium. Classification (GTDB taxonomy): domain Bacteria; phylum Planctomycetota; class Planctomycetia; order Pirellulales; family Pirellulaceae; genus JAHWKS01. The sequence goes on from JAHWKS010000043.1 coordinate 7,709, forward strand.
TGGGCCGGCCCGAAGAGGCGATTGACGCCTTGCGGAAATACATCGGTCAAAACCCCGAGTCGACGGATACCTGGATCTATCTCGGGCAAACTTACCTCACCAACGGGCAGTACGAGGAAGCCCGCCAGGCCTTCGAAACGGCGAACAGCCAGTATCCCGGCGTCGCCCGAACGGAACTAGGGCTGGGGACGGCTCTGCTTCGCTTAGGCAGGCGCGAGGCGGCGAAGACGTGGCTTGAAAAGCATCAGGCCTCGCGCGACCGGGCCAATGCCTTGGAGCGCGTCGAGCGGCTCGATGAGGACGACCTCGACGCACGCATGAGGGAGTTCGCCTTTACGCTGACGACGGCCGCCCGCGTATATCTGTCCCAGGGGGACATGCGCGAAGGCGAGCGAATTCTCCGCCGCGCGGCGGCGTTCGACGAGCAGCGAGAGGACTGCCGGCAACTCCTGTTCGAAGTTTACCAGCAACTGGGCCACGGCGATCTGGCTCTGAAGACGGGGCGCGAGCTGCTCGAAATCGCGCCCGAAAACCCGAATTATTGGCTGACGCACGGCACGCTGGCCGCCGTTCTGGGGGAGTACCAGACGGCGGATGAGTCATTCCGCCAGGTCATTCGCCTGGCGCCTCAGCATGCCGCGGGCTACAGCGCCCTGGCGAAGTTGGCCCTCCAAACCGAAAGCGTGACTGCTGAATCTATCGATTTCGCCAGGCGGGCGGTTGAAACGTCCCCCTCGGCGGAGAATCACATGGTCTTGGCGCAGACGCTGGCGGCTGTCGGGAATTGGGATGGAGCCCGGGCGGCGGTCGAGCGCGCGATCGAGGCCGACCCCAGCAACGCCGCCTATCGCCAACTCCTGCAACAAATCGAGCAACGAAAGGGTTAGCTCGCGTGAATCGAATTTCGCTCGTTTTTTTCTGTCTATCTTGCTTCGTCTTTGCTCCGGCGGATGGATTCTCCGCACCTCCCTTTCTCTTCCGCGACGTGACGGAGCAGACGGGAATCGACTTTCGCCACACGCATGGAGAGACCGGCAATCTTTACATCGTGGAGTACATCTGCTCGGGGCTGGCCCTGTTCGACTACGACGGCGACGGCCTGGTGGATATCTATTTCTTGAACGGCGCCTCGCTACCAGGGAGCGATTTTGAGACGACGCCCACCAATGCGCTCTACCGCAACAAAGGGGGCTTTCGCTTCCGCGACGTGACGCACGCCGCGGGACTGGGGGACGTCGGGCACGGGCTGGGCGTGGCGGTCGCCGACTACGACAACGACGGCGATCAGGATGTGTACATCAGCAACTTCGGCCCCAACGCCTTCTACGAGAACAACGGAGACGGCACATTCACCCGGGCCCCCGCGGCGCCGTTGCTCGCGGACGGCCACCGGGTCGGCGCCGGCGTCTGCTTTCTGGACATCGAGCAAGACGGCGACCTGGACCTCTATTCCGCCAACTATGTCAAATTCTCCTACGAGGATCACGTCCCGCGCAGCTTCCTGGGGCTGCCCACGGCGCCCAGCCCCAAGGACTACGATCATGATGCCGACTCTCTTTTCCGGAATAACGGCGACTCCACCTTCTCCAACGTCAGCGTGGAATCCGGGATCGGGCGCCATCCGGGGCCGGGAATGGGGGCGGTCTGCATGGATGTGGACGGCGACGGCGATGCCGACATCGTCACTTGCAACGACACCTTCGCCAATTTCTGCTTTGAGAACGACGGAACTGGACGGTTCCAGGAAGGCGCCGTGCTGCGCGGCTTGGCATACGATTTCGCCGGCTTGCAGCAGGGGAGCATGGGCATCGATTGCGGCGACTGCGACAACGACGGCCTGCTGGACCTGGTGATGACGTCCTACCAGGACCAGATGCCGGCCTTGTACCGGAACTTAGATGGGGGTTTTTTCGAGGACATCAGCCCCATTGCCGGACTGCGCTCCGTGTATCGCCAGGTCAATTGGGGCGTCACCCTGGCCGACTTCGACAACGACCGCGACCGCGACATCTTCATGGTCAACGGCCACCTCGATGACAATATCGGCGATCAGGATGATTCGCTCAACTACGCGCAGCAAAACTCCCTCTTCATGAACGACGGCCGGGGCCGCTTCACCGACGTCTCCGGCCGCAGCGGCGACGGACTGCTGCTGAAGCGCGTCGGCCGCGGCGCCGGCTTTGACGACCTGGATAACGACGGCGATATGGACGCGGTGGTGCTCAACGCCTGCCAGCAGCCAACGGTGTTGCGGAACGACTCGCCGCGCACCGGGAATTGGCTGCAAGTGCGATGCATCGGCCGGGGGGCGAATCGGGATGGCGTCGGCGCCCTGGTGAAGGTCACGGCCGGGGGGACGACGCAGTCGGCGACCATCCACAGCGGTCGCGGCTACCAGAGCGACTACGGCCGCCGCTTGCATTTCGGCTTGGGCGCCGCGGAAGTCGCCGATCGCGTGGAAATCACCTGGCCGGGCGGGCCGACGGATTTTGTGGAAACTGTTCCCATGAATCAGGTGCTCAACCTGACGCAGGGGCGATAGCCGCTGACCTCCTTCACTGCGATTTCGCGATTTCGCCGACTCTCCGTGATTAAAAGTTGACAAAAGAAACTAGCTGCGGTAATTTGTTAAGTTCCGCGGGGTTTTATGGTCGCGGTTTGCTCGCTCCGCGGGATAAGGCGCAGGTTTTTTCCGTTTTTTTCATTTTTGGGAGGACAGTGATGTCAAGACAATTCTTCAGACGCCGCGTCGGCATGCGGCCGCCGCTTGGTTTCACTTTGGTGGAACTGCTCGTGGTGATCGCGATTATTGGAATTCTGGTATCGCTGCTTTTGCCCGCGGTGCAGGCCGCGCGCGAAGCGGCCCGCCGCACGCAGTGCAACAACAATCTCAAGCAGCTCGGCCTGGGTCTTCACAATTACCACGACACCTACAAGGCTTTTCCGGCCATGAAGAGCGGGACGAACGGCCCCAGCCCGGCCACGAACAATAAGTATCGCTTGTCGGGCCTGGTTCCGCTGCAGCAATTCATGGAAGGCAACACGCAGTGGGAGCAGATCCAGAGCGGGAATCCGCCGCAGGGCCCTGCAGCGTGGGGTGGCTGGGGGCCGTGGAACACCTCTCCGCCCACGCTGAAGTGCCCCTCCGACAACAATAACGAGGTCACCCGGCGCACGACGAGCTATGCGATGTCCGTGGGAGATCAGGTCATCAACGCGACCTGGGACCGCAAACCTCGCGGAATGTTCGGCAATCGGGATACCGTGAAGATGGCGCACGTGATCGACGGCACCAGCAATACGATCGCGATGTCGGAAGTGATCACCGCCGGAGTCCCCTACAACAACCAGAGCGGCAACGCGGCCCAAGCCCAGCAATATGAGCACCACGTGGGCTATGGTCAGGTGAACGTTGATGCGGCGCCGATCAATTGCCGGACGATCACCGACGGCAAGTACTTCGTCGCGGGCACGATTGTCCAGGGGACCCAGGGACGCTTCTGGCATGACGGCCAACCCGGCTACGTCGGGTTCAACACGGTATTGCCGCCCAACGACGTGCGCTGCACCACCCAAATCACTTGGGGAGATGCAAGAAACATCGTGTTCCCGCCGTCCAGCCGGCACCCGGGCGGGGTCAACGCGCTGAGAGTGGACGGCTCCGTCAGCTTTGTCGCCGACACCATCGACACCGGGGATCTGACCCTGGTGCAACCGAAGGGGGGGCCCTCGCGTTACGGCGTCTGGGGCGCGCTTGGGTCCAAGGACGGCGGCGAGGCGTCGCAGTAGCTTGGGTTCGGACTAACTGGAGAATCGCAATGAAGTTGCACCTATTACTCATTTGCGCGGCTGTTGTGTTGCCTGTACTTGCCGGTTGTGGTCCGCCGCCGACTCCCGAGGAGGCGGTCACCACCGAAGAGCAGCAGCAGGAATACGAAGCCGAGTATGAAAAGCAAATGATGAGCGGCGAATACGGTCCGGCCGGTGAACCCCAACAGTGACGCATCCGGCGACCTCATGAGGAATCAATGACCTCGTCGAATCCGTATTTCGTTTCCGCGGAGTCTGAAGGAGATGCGCCTGTTCGTAAGGAGGGGGACGCCGCCGATGTGGCGGCGTCCCCGAGCGGACGGCGCGCCGCGATGATGCTGATCCCCGCTGCGCTGGCGGCGGCGGTCCTGAGTTGTGCGTTCATCGAGGCGACCGATGTGCTCCCCCAACCGCCGGAAGGGGGCGCCAACCCGAATGAAACCGCACTCCTCGTCGCCGCCAAGCAGGCCAATTATCGCCTGCATTTAACCTTCGTCGGCGGAGCGGTCGCCGGGCTTCTGGGACTCGGCGCCGGCATCGCCCAGCGTTCTCCCGCGCGCGCCGGACTTTGCTTGCTGCTTGGCGCCGGGCTGGGAGCAGGCCTGGGCTTGCTTGCCGGCTTGGCCGCGGTTGAGGTGGAAACGCGACTGCTCACGGCGAAGTCCGGCGAGCCGACGCGGGCCATGCTGGTCCACGCAGCGGTGTGGCTCCTAGTGGGGCTTGCCGTCGGGACAGCATGCGGGGTCGCCACGAAAAGTTGGCGGGGCGTTTTCAATTCGATCGGGGCGGCGTGTCTGGCCGGGATCCTGTCGGCCTTGCTGTTCTACGTTGTCGCGTCCATCGCCTTTCCGCTGGAACGAAGCGACTTGCCGACGCCGACGGGAATGGGAAACCGACTGCTTTGGGTCGGGCTGGCCGCGGTCCTGATGGCCATCGCCCTGGCGCGCACGGTCGCGGACGGACGGTCCCGATATTCCGCAACCTAGAGGGCGAGCTGGATGGCGCCCCACCTACACGATGGTCGCGAAAAAATTTCCCGACGAACCTTCGTCGCCCCCTTGACGTCTTAAACAGAAGCAGGATAAGATTCCTACACTTCAATCGGCCGCAACGTCCCTTGGCCCGTGAGTCTTGCAAATCGCGGGCATGGAGAGGAATTTCTTTTCCGGGCGTTGACAGCCGGCCGAGTTACCATAGAATTGGTAGTCCCGCTGAGGAAATCGAGGCGGGCGTGTTTCGATCTTTGACAATTTGGTTGGTGGCTTTCCGTCAAAACACAAGCCGTGTGAGACTGTGATCTCCAGGTTTGCCGTCGGGCCTTCGGGGCAAGTCCTTCGGGAGTTGTCCTTCGAGTTTGGCGGCAGACTGGAACAAAGACCTCAATTGGCTAAATTATGTTTCGGCGGCTTCATCTTCGGGTGAGGCGGCCGGGACAAGCAGATAATCAATTGAAGGGTTTGATCCTGGCTCAGAATGAACGTTGGCGGCGTGGATTAGGCATGCAAGTCGAGCGGTAAGGCCCCTTCGGGGGTACACGAGCGGCGGAAGGGTCAGTAACGCGTGGATTATCTACCCTCGGGTTCGGGATAACCGTCCTAACGGGCGGCTAATACCGGATAATGTCTCCGGACCAAAGGTGCGATTCCGCCGGAGGATGAGTCCGCGTCCTATTAGCTAGTTGGTGGGGTAAAGGCCTACCAAGGCGAAGATGGGTAGCAGGTGTGAGAGCACGACCTGCGACACTGGGACTGAGACACTGCCCAGACACCTACGGGTGGCTGCAGTCGAGAATCTTCGGCAATGCGCGCAAGCGTGACCGAGCGACGCCGCGTGCGGGATGAAGGCCTTCGGGTTGTAAACCGCTGTCAGTGGG
>JAHWKS010000810.1 GCA_019347795.1 Planctomycetota bacterium
GAGGGTGCCACAGGCTTCCGCGTACTCCTTCTGCGCATCGTGCACGAAGCCGGCATGCTCCACTTGCGACCAGACAAGCCGACCGCTGGCCGCATCCCAGAGGCGCACCCCGCGATCTTTGCTGACGCTGAGCAAGCTCCGTCCGTCCGGACTGAATTTGAGCGACCTGATGGTCGCCGTATGGCCCCGTAATTCAAGCGGCGGTTTACGCGGTGCAACTTGGTAGATCAAAACGTCGTTCTGGGAACTGATCGCCAGGAGGTTCCCATCCGGCGAGAAAGCGGGCGCGAACAGCGCGCCGGCGCTCGGAAAGGAGGCTACGGTGCGACCTGTTCGAGCATCGAGCAACTCCACGGGAATGCCTTGCGCATAGGGGGCGACCGCAAGTGTGGCCGACGTGGGGGAGAAAGCCATGTCGCAAGGAGAGCCAACGCTCGATGCGAAGGCCCGCCGGGCGATCTCCTTGCGGCCGCTCCTTTCGTAGATCACAACGTCGCCGTCCTTGTCCGAGACCGCAATCAGCGCCCCGTCAAAAGAGCTTGCCACGGCAACGGCGGATTTCGCCGTCGGAAATAGCGGAGAAAACGAATCGTCCTCCTTCATCTCATGGACTTCTCCGTCGGCCACGAACACGGTCTCCGCGGCAGGCGTTCCGGGAGCAAACCCGGTCACCTTCTTGCCGTCCGCAAGCCGCTTGACAAACTCCGTCGCATTGACCGGCCAGGTTTTTAAGGCTCCGTCGCTTCCGACGCTCGCGAGACGGTCTCCCTGCGGCGATAAGGCGACCGCATAGGCCCGCCCCTCGTGCGCTTTCCAATAGGGCGGACGATCCCCCTCCTGGCCGTGAATCACCGCGTCAAACCGGGATCGAGGGTCAAATGCATTCACTCCCACGCCGCCGCCTCGATCGCTGGCGAAAACCACTGTGCCGTCCGCCGCAAAGCACACGGACAAGATTGGATCGACGCGCGGAAAATCACAGACGCCTGCTCCCGTCGCCCAATGCCGGATTCGCAAGATCGAAGCACTCGTTCCCGCCGCAAGGAGCGTCCCGTCCGGTGAAAACGCGACCGAAGACACCGAATCTGAGTAGTCGCTCTTCCACGGGATAGAGCCGTCGGCGACGGTCCAAACCGTGGCGCCGCGTCCGTTACCGAGTGCGTCTTTGCCCGCGGCTAAGTGGCGCCCGTCCGGCGAGAGCGCAATCGCCTCCAGCGTCTCATCGTCATCCGTATACGATTTCAGCAGCAAGCCGGACGCTGTGCTCCACATGTGGGCGACCGGATCCTCTCCGCACGTGAACAGCGCCCGCCCGTCATGCGAAAACACAACGCCGTAGGCCTTGCCGGGATGCGCCTTGATGTTCAACTTCTCGCGCTGGGAGTTGACGTCCCAAAGCCGCAGCGTGCCGTCGTCGCCGGTTGTCGCCAGCGTTCGATCGTCGGGAGAAAACGCCACGCAGTTGACCTCCGTCTGGCCCGTCTCCAAGGCAAAGACTTGCTCGTAGGTCTGGGAATCGTAGGCCCGCACCACCGCGTCCTTCCCCGCCACGGCGATCCGCGAGCCGTCGCGGGAGTAAGCGACGAAATAGAGAGGTTCGTCAGACGCTGGGACGACGACCGGCTCGCGGCGGCTTTGTCTCCACAAGCAATGCCACGCAAAGCAGCGCAGATCGCGTTGTCCCTGCGTGGGCAGGTGGCGGCGGAGAATATCGGTTGCGCGGCGCGGATCCTTTCCCCACCAGGCCTGATCGGCGAGCTTCATATCGGCCACGTACAGGTGCTCTCGCATCTCCTCCGCCAGTCGATTGGCGCGATTGGCGGACTCCACCGCTTGCTGGCGTTGATCCCACACCAGAAACAGGGCGCCCGCCAGCACCAGCGCGGCCGCGGTCAGCGAGGCGATCAGCGGCACGCCGTTGCGCCGCATCCACTTCACGCCCAGATCGATCAGGCTCGGCCGCCGGGCGCGGATCGGCTTCTGCTCCAGGAATCGGCCCAAGTCGTCGGCCATCTGGTGCGCCGTGGCGTATCGCTCCCCGGGATCTTTGGCCGTTGCTTTGAGGATGATTGTTTCCAGGTCGCGCGGCAGGTTGGGCGCCAGCCGCCGCGGCGCTCGGGGCGATTCGTGCGCGATGGCGTGCAGCAGCGCTTCGCCGCTGGTCTCGGAGAAGAGCGGCTCAAGCGCGACCGTTTCGTACAGCGCCGCGCCCAGCGAATAGATGTCGGTCCGATGATCAACCAGCCGTTTCCCCGACGCCTGCTCGGGACTCATGTACCGCAACGTCCCCAGCATGTCTCCAGTGGCGGTCAGGCCGGGATCGGTTCCGACTCTCGCCAGGCCGAAGTCGGCCACGTACAGCCGATCCGCGCCGTCCACCAGCAGGTTGGCCGGCTTGACGTCGCGGTGCACCACGCCTTGCCCATGCGCGTGCTCCAACGCCTCGCAGGCCTGGATCCCCAGCCGGGCCGCCCGGCGATAAAACTCCGCTCCGCGCGAGCCGCCGGCCGAACCGTCTTGCCGGCGAGCGATGCGCCAGTGGTCGATCCACTCCGCCAGACTGCGGCCGGCGATCAGTTGCATGGCGTAGTAAGGGACGCCCCGCTCGCGGCCGACTGCGTGGATTTTCACGATGTGCGGGTGATCCAGCGCCGCCGCCGCGCGGGACTCGTTCTGAAAGCGCTGACGCTGCCGCTTATCGAAGAGCGCGCCCGCCGACACCACCTTCAACGCCACGCGCCGGCCGAGGGAGATTTGTTCGGCCTCGTAAACGACGCCCATCCCCCCGCGGCCGATCTCCCGCACGATGCGGAAGTCGGCAAAGTCCTCTGGAAGTATGCGACTGGAGTCGCCTTCGTCGGCCGCTGGATCCTGCGGACCGTCAACACCGGTCGATGGCGCGGACCCCGCCGTCGAGCCGCCGCGCGGCCAGACGCGCTCCAATCGCCGCAGGCACGCCTTTCCTTGATCGAGGCGCCGCACCAGATCGGGGTCCTCGATCGGCGGCGTCAGCACGTCGGGCGCCTCCGAGCCGCCGGCGGCGAGCGCTTCGTCAAACTCGGCGAGCAGTTGCTCATAACGGCGCCGCCCGAAAACAGAACGTCCCGCCATGCAACCCTCCCACGTTGCTAAGAATCCGCGTGTCACTGGTGGGCTTGCCCCACCGGGATCATGACTGACCGGCTACGCCGCTAACGATCTCGACCTTCCTCAATCTTCCGTTCGGCCGCCATTGGCGGCCGGACCCAGCGCGGAAAGGAGGGTCGGAACACTCATCGGCGCTAATCTTTCACTAATTGAATTAGCGTTGATTAGCGCAGATTA
>JAHWKS010000811.1 GCA_019347795.1 Planctomycetota bacterium
GGCCATCTCGAGCCCGAGCCGCTTCGTGTTCAGTCCCGCGTCTTCGATCGCCTGGATTGTAAAGCGGACCGGCGCCGTTCCATACGGCTGCACGCGCCGCGAACCGAGCGATCGCACCGGCATGCCTTGCGGCTGCATCCAGGGATCGCTCCCGCCGATGGCTTCCTCCGGCGCGGCGCCTTCCGGATCGTGCCCTGCGATGGCGGTGGCCTTGGTTTCGGGAATCTGGGCGTCGCTGTAGCCGACGTGCTTGAGCCCCGGCGCCTGGTCCTGCACCGTGGCCCGCTCCATCGCACGGGTAATCAGAATCGGCGTCCCGTCCAGCGGCACAACCAGCATCTGATAGGCGAAGTAGCCCATGTGGTCGAGGCCGGATAAGTAATAGATGTTCTCCGGACACGAGACGAGGATCGCATCCAGCCGCCGCGCCGTCATCGCCTGCCGCACGCTCTTCAAGCGGCGGGCGTACTCGCTCTTGGGAAAAAACATGCCGATCTTCGCCATCGATGCGTCCTTTGCGGATGGGAGCGTTGTTCGAATCCGCAGTATAATGCGCGGGAGAATGGCTGGCGTGCAAGGCGTCTGAACGTCGGATCAAGTTTCCCTACGACCCCCACGAGCTTGCCTCGTGGGTGAAGGAGATTGGCTGGCTAATCGGCGCAGCACGCTTCCAAAGGTCGCTTCCTTCTTCTCCTCCTGCCGCCGCGACAGCGGCGGCAGGAGGAGAAGAAGAGAAATGGGAAGCGGGGAGCGAGGTGGCGTTCCAGCTTTCCAATCTCGTTCACCCACGAGGCAAGCTCGTGGGGGTCCAAGTGTTCGCGCCGCTAGAAGGCGCAAATTCAGCTTACGCTGCGGGTTGTTCCGGATTGGTGAAAACCTGCGTATCCATGCGAGAAGGAACCGGAGTACGAGCGATGATGTTTCGCCGAATCTATGCTCCAGCGTTGTTCGCGGTGCTGCTGTGGCCGCCGCCGGCCGAAGCCCAGCCGTTGTTTCATTGCGAGCACGACTGGACGGTCATGGCGGGCGAGCGCCGGTACGGCCTCAAAGAGATCGTGCAGACGCCGGGCGAATTCCGCCGCACGCAGGTCTGGGTCGGCCATCGCTCCTTCGACATCCACCTTCGCGCCGCCGCGGTCGCGGGACTCGCGATGGCTCTGCCAGCGGCCGTCATCCTCGCGCTTTGCATCGCCGCCGCGCGGGTTTCGCGAAGAGGCTCAGCGGGTTAGCCCTGTTCTTCACTTCCTCCCGAGCAATGTTCGTTGACAGCAAGCCGTTGCAATCGTTCACGCATTTTCGCCGGCTTGGGATTCTGGCGGTTGATATTCGCGTATCCTTCCGCGCTCGACGCTCCACAACTTGCCGCCAAGAGCCTCGCGCTCCAATGCTCGAACCAGTGATCGACAAACGGCCAGCAGGTCCTCGTGCGATGGCTTGGAAGGCAGCCGAAGCACCGCAATTCCCGCGTGGCTCGCAGGTTCAAATCTGAGCGGGTTGCTGAAATCCAGATCGAGCGTCACCAGCGCCCGTTGTTCGTGCTGGCACGCCTTCAGGACATCCTCATCAGAGGCGCCAGACAGCTTCTCGCTTGCGACCGTCTCGACTTCATGGCCGGCTTGGCGAAACACTTCGGCGGCGGCATGGCTGAGGTTCTCGTCCAGTTTGAGTTTCACGGCCCAGCCTCCACCGGGATATCCACGTACCGCTCGCGGCTCATCTCGGCGCCGTAGGCGATGCACGCCAGCACATCCTCACGAGCAAGGTCGTACTCCTTCATGACCTCGTCCACCGACATCCCGCTGGCCAGGAAATCGAGCACCAAGGAGACCCAGATTCGCCGGCCCTTGATGCAGGGCTTCCCAAAGCAGATTTGCGGATCGATTGAAATCCTGCCGAGTAAATCGTCTCGCGTCACGGTAGACCTCCTGAAGGCATTCGATTCACCAAGTTTCTACGTCAATCTTACCAACCGGGGGACAAGAACACTTCTTGCGCTTCGCCCCACTACCGAATTAGCAGCTCCCTCGCGGCACATCCAAGGGTCGCAAATCAATTGACTTCGCTGGTAAACATCTCACCCGTCTGCTATGCGTCCCAGCACGGCGCCGGTGACCGATCGATCGGTCCGGGCCACTTCCTCCGGCGTTCCGGTTGCGACGACCTGGCCACCTTCGTCGCCGGGGCCGGGGCCGAGGTCGATGAGGTAGTCGGCGGCTCGCATTAGTTGGAGGTTGTGCTCGACGATGATTAACGAGTGGCCCACGCCGATCAGGGCGTCGAAGCAGTCCAGCAGTTGCGTCACGTCGGCGAAGTGGAGGCCGGTCGTCGGCTCATCCAGCAGGAAGAGCGTGCGGGCGCGGCGGGCGGAGGAGAGGAAGCTCGCCAGCTTCAAGCGCTGCGCCTCGCCGCCGGAGAGCGTGTTCGCCGGTTGGCCAAGTCGCAGGTAATCCAGCCCCACGTCCAGAAGCGGCTTCAGCTTCGACTGCACCTTGGTCTGGCCCCGGAAAAAGGAAAAGGCCTCGCGGGCGGTCATCGCCAGCACGTCGGCGATGCTCCGGCCGCGGTAGTGGATGTCGAGGATCTCCTTACGATATCGCGTTCCATGACAGACGGGGCAGCGAATGTAAACATCGGCCAGGAACTGCATGTCGATCTGCCGGTGGCCGTCTCCCTGGCAGGCGTTGCAGCGGCCCCCTTCGACGTTGAAGGAAAAGTGGCTCGACGTGTAGTTCCGCGTCCGCGCCTCCAGCACGCTCGCGAACACGCCGCGGATTTCGTCGAAGGCCTTGATGTACGTGACCGGGTTGGACCGCGGCGAGCGGGCGATGGGAGACTGGTCGATCCGCAGCACGTCGTCAATCTGCCCGTCGCCGATCACGTCGTCATACGGCGCCGGCTTGGGGCCGTCCTTCTTCTTCCGGCAACAGAGGGCGGGGTAAAGCGTGTCCTGCACCAGCGTGCTCTTTCCCGCCCCGCTGACACCCGTCACCAGGCACAACACGCCGAGGGGAAACGCGACGGTGATGTTCTTGAGGTTGTTCCCCCGGGCGCCGACGAGCTTGATCCAGCCGCGACCCGTCGGGCGACGATCGAAAAACGACACGCCGCGCCGCCCCGCGAGAAAATCCCCGGTGACGCTGTTCTGAGCGGTCAGCAGCTCTTCCGGCGTTCCCTGGAACACCACCTTGCCGCCGCGGTCACCGGCGCCGGGACCGATCTCGACAATCTGATCGGCGGCGCGGATCACGTGCTCCTCGTGCTCGACCACCGCCACCGTGTTGCCGCGATCGCGAAGGCTCTCGATCGCCCGCACCAGCC
>JAHWKS010000812.1 GCA_019347795.1 Planctomycetota bacterium
CGGTTGAACGCCTTGATCACCCATTCGCGATACGACCACATCTCGCGGTAGTTGTCGAAGTGGATGCCGTGCGTATCGGCGTAACGGGCGTAATCGAGCCAATACCGCCCGCGATGCTCCCCCCAGGCCGGCGAGCGGAGCAACTCATCCACCAGCGAGAGATAAGCGTCGGGCGATTCATCTGCGACAAACCGCTCCACCATTTCCGGCGAAGGCGGCAGGCCCGTCAAATCAAGGCTCACGCGGCGAGCAAGCGTCCGGCGGTCCGCCTCCGGCGCCGGCGTCAGTCCTTCCGCCTCCAGCCGTGCGAGGATGAAGCGATCGATCGGACTCTTCACCCACGCCTCGTTCTGCGCCGGCGGCAGCTCCGGCCGGACCGGCGCGATGAACGACCAGTGCGGCTCATACTCGGCGCCCTCGGCGATCCACTGCCGCAACGTCTCCTTCTGGGCCGCGGTGAGTTTCTTCTTTGTGTGCGGCGGCGGCATGACCTCATCTTCGCTCTCCGAGAAGATGCGATACGTGAGGCTGCTGCCGTCCGGATCGCCGGGAACGATGGCGCCCATGTCCATCGAGGCGTCCCGCTGGTCGAGCCGCAGGTCCGCCTTGCGAGCGGCGCTGTCGGGACCGTGGCAGGCGAAGCAATTCTCCGCCAGGATCGGGCGAATGTCGCGGTTGTACTCCAGTTCGCCCGCAGCCGCCGACTGCACCATGACAAACAGGGCTGTCGCCACCGCCAGCGCGATTATCACGTAAAACGTGTGCCGCTCGTGCCGCATGTATTTCTTGCGGCTCAAGGCCAGGACAATTCCGTCGCGTCGTTTCATGGTGTAATCTCCCTTGTATCGCTCGCTGGAGTCCACGCTTTCGCGTGTCCTCGACAGCCTGAACGCTGTACTCCAACTTAGGCGGGCAGCGCCCGGCTCCAGTATTTCAGCCCGGATCGAATGTGCCGCGCCATGGCGCGTGCGGCTTCTTTCGGCTCGGTTCGGATGAGCGCCTCGACGATGGCCAGGTGCTCGACCGCCTCGCTGGCGCAGCGATGGCAGTCCGTGCTTGCTTGTTCCTTCTCCCACGCCACGTCGCGGATGGCGCGAAACAGGAGTTTCAGCCGGCTCAACTCTTGAGCCAAAAAGCGGTTGCCGCACGACTCGGCCACGAGATCGTGCAGCCGGCTGTCCAGCCGCCGCGCGTTGGCAATGTATTTTGTACTCAACCGCTTCGCCGTTTTCACGCGGCGAAACGCCACGGCGAGCTCGTGCAATTCCGCCAGCTCAATCCGCCCGCAGGCGAGGCGCGTGGCTTCGCACTCCAAGGCCCGGCGGACCTGGCAAATCTCGCGGATGTCGGTCGCGGTGAACCGCCGCACCAGGGCGCCGCGATTGGGCAAAAACTCGACAATGCCGATCCCCGCCAGCGTGATCAGCGCCTCACGCACCGGCGTGGGGCTGACTCCCAGCCGCGACGAAAGATCATCCATGACCAGCCGCTCGCCGGCGCGGATGCGGCCCTGGAATACGTCCGCCAGGATCGTTTCGACAATTGCCTGACGGCGCTCGCCATGATGGAAGCGCGAGGCGCCGTTCTCCGCCGGAGGAGCGGAAGCATTTTTGGGAAGAGCGGACACGGGTGGCTCGCAGGAAAGAGCCGAAGGCGGGATAGCGGTCAGGTCCGGTTGCGACAGCCTTAAAATAACTGAGTTGCGATCAATTTGTCAAGGGGTCGTATAAAAACGTGCGGCGATTCTATAGAATATGACTCCTCGCGACTCCGCCGCCCCCGATCGCCGCCAGAGCGATGAAGGGGCGATCGCAGAGTCCCCCGCTCGGCCCTCGAAGACTCTCGCTTTCCGTGGACACTGCGCGTTCCTCTCCGGCGCCCTTGCACGGCATAGTAAACGCCCTATAATCCTGGTGTAGATGGGAGATGAGCAGCGTCTCCCCACAACCGCGGGTGTAGCTCAGTTGGCAGAGCACAACGTTGCCAACGTTGTTGTCGTGGGTTCGAATCCCATCACCCGCTCTTTGGCTTCCCACCCAGGCAGTAGGCACACCTCGGGCGTCGCAGCAGCGGCGCGTGGCGTGTGCCTACTACCATTTCCGCCTTTGAGAACGGGATCTCATGAACGCCGCCGACGCTGAATCGGGCGCCATCGTAGAAGAGAGTGGGACGGAAGAAGCGCAGGAAAAACCGAAGCTGTCGCTCGATCTGGAGATTCAAAAGCCGAGCGCCTGCGAGCGGCATGTGACGGTCACGATCGCCCGAACGGACGTGGACCGTTATCTCAACGAGGCGTACGACGAGCTGATGCCCGAGGCCCAGGTGCCGGGCTTCCGCCCCGGCAAGGCCCCCCGGCAATTGGTGGAGAAGCGCTTCAAGCCGCAGATTTCCCAGCAGGTGAAGGCGACCCTCGTGATGGACGCCCTCTCGCAGATCAATGAGGGGGAAGATTTTTCCGCCATCAGCGAGCCGGACTTCGACTTCGATGCGGTCGAGATCCCCGACGAAGGCCCGCTCACGTTCGAGTTCGACGTCGAGGTGCGGCCCGAGTTCGACATGCCGGAGTGGAAGGGGCTGGAGCTGGAGAAGCCGGTGCGCGACTTCACCGAGGAAGACGTCGATCGGCAACTCAAGCTGATTCTCTCCCGGTACGGGCATCTGGCGCCGTACGACGGCCCAGCGGAGCTGGACGACTACGTGGTGGTGGACGTCACGTTCCAGCAAGACGGCAAGGTGGTGGGGAAGGCGTCGGAGCAGTCGCTCCGCGTCCGCCCGGTGTTGAGCTTCCATGACGCCCGCCTGGAAGGTTTCGATAAGCTGATGGTCGGCGCCCAGGCGGATGACGTGAAGGAAGCGACGGTCACCGTCACGCAGGACTCACCCAGCGAGGAGCTGCGCGGCGAAGAGGTGACGTGCGTCTTCAACGTGCTTGAGGTCAAACGGCTGGAACTGCCGGAGATGGACAAGGAGTTCCTCGAGCGACTGGGCAACTTCGAGAGCGAGGAAGCGTTGCGCGAGATTGTGCAGCGCGATCTGGAGCGGCAACTGACGTATCACCAGGAGCGGCAGATTCGCCGCCAGATCACGTCGATCTTGACGGAGTCGGCCGACTGGGACCTGCCTCCCGACCTGCTCCGCCGGCAGGCCCGCCGCGAGTTGGAGCGGGCCGTGATGGAGCTGCAGTCGTCCGGCTTCGGCGAAGAGGAAATCCGCGCCTACGAAAACGAGCTGCGGCAAAACAGCATGGCCTCCACCGCCCGGGCGCTCAAGGAGCATTTCATCCTGGAGCGGATCGCCGAGGAAGAGAAGATTGAA
>JAHWKS010000813.1 GCA_019347795.1 Planctomycetota bacterium
GTGCGGCCCAAAGTGGCGGGTCCCCGGACCCGTCGAGCAAGCGCCAATGCAGCCGGAAGATCGTTCGACTGCAGCCATCGCTCCAGGCCCTCGCAATGGCCCCGTCGGCTGCCTCTCAACCCGAGCGCATCCTACAGCGAGCCAATGGTCGCCGCGATCGGCATTTCACCACTATGGCCGAGACGGTCAGCGATCAGACCGGGCACCCCGATCGAGCCACGGAGCGAATCGCCCGGCGGAGGGTAGACATGGGCGCGCTACCCCGGAAGGACACGCTGAGCGTCGTGACCGTGGTCGCGAGCCAGGGGCCTCCAACACCATGTCGGCGCGGGTCACCAGGGATCCGAGTCGCTCCCAGCCTCCTTCGGGGTTCGTCTCCCGACCTCTGGAAGACAGAGCGCTGCACAGTTGGCGCCGGCCGGTTCCGGCCTCGTCTCCGGGCGGATCAGGTTGGCACTGCGGCGATGGCGCCCGCCCAGGAAATCCCCCTCCAGGTCATCGAGGAGGCGAGCGAGGACGCCCTGCTCCTCTCGGGCCCCGTCGGCGCCGGCAAGTCCGCCTTCGCCACGCATCAGTTCGAAAAGGCCCAAAACTACCTCCAGCAGACCGAGCAGGCCGGCGCCCTGGATGAACAGTCCCGGCAGTTCCTCTCTAGCGTCGAGGAGTACCAGAAGCTGTGGGAGGAGGAGCAGAAGCTTCGCGAGGCGGACGCGAACGCCAACCTGCCCCGCGTGAGGATGGAGACGAACAAGGGGAAACTGGTGATCGAGCTGTTCGAGGACCAGGCCCCGAACACGGTGGCCAACTTTATCACGCTGGTCGAGAGCGGCTTCTATGACGGCCTTGCATTCCACCGGGTGATTCCGCACTTCATGGCCCAAGGGGGCGATCCCGACGGCGATGGCACCGGCGGCCCCGGGTATGAAATCCCCTGCGAGTGCTACGAGGAAGACGCGCGCATGCACTTCCGCGGCTCCCTCAGCATGGCCCATGCGGGACGAGACACGGGCGGCTCGCAGTTCTTCCTCACCTTCATTCCCACGCCGCACCTCAACGGCCGGCACACGGTCTTCGGCCGTGTGATCGAGGGATTGGAAGTGCTCGACGAGCTGCAGCGGCGGGATCCCAACGACACCGCCGCCCCCGCGCCGGACAAAATCGTGGATGCCGAGGTGATCCGCAAGCGCGATCACGAATACACCGTAAAGAAGGTGGGCGAGTGAGGCATTGCATCTTAGGGAAGCCCGCATCGCCGGCGCGGCTCGTAAGGGGGAGTTCCGCGCCAATTACCGCGAATGGATCGATGAGCATCAATTGGCAAGGCCGGGCCTAACCGCGTGCAGAGCGGCGAAGAAGCCCACCGCCTCGTCGCCCGCGACTATCGCGACCGGTGGGAATATCCGACGCTGGAGTTGTCCTTTTTCAAAGGTACTCCATGCGGTTCTTCATGCTTTCCGCGTTTACGTTGTGAATTAGATTAACTGAGCCAATCGCCGGATCTTTTCGCCGACGGCGTAGCGCTGGTCAGGTATTACGATGATGCCTGAATGCTCGATCCCTCTTTGCAGAAACTCCTGATGGAGCCGGGCGAAGTCGCCGACGTTGAAGGTGTAGATCGCGCGGTCTTGTGCAGCGGCGAACGCCAGTTGATCCTCGTCGCTTGCTCCGCAATGGCCGATTCCCGGAGTCGTCACCACGTCGATGCCCCGAGCCCGCAATCCGTGAACCACCGCGTGTTCGGCGGCGTCTTCATCAACGTACAGCCGAACGTCGCTCATGACCGGCTTTCCGGGCCGAGATGCTCGCGCCGAAGGCGATCGTATTCGGCGTCCGCGACGGACAATTCGCCGTCGATTTCTTGTCGGTTCGCGTGATAGTAGGCGAGCGCTGTGTAGATTTGTCCGAGCGAGAGGTGTGGATAGGTCTGAGCGATCTCTTCGGCGTTTTGACCTTGCTTATAGAGCGTCGCGATGCGGTGGACGGTGATCCGCGTTCCCTCCAAACGAACCCGTCCTCCGCAGACGCCGGGAGTTTTCGCGAGCATTGCGTCAAGAGTTGTGGACATCGAAGTTCCCCTGAAAGTTTTCTGCCTTTGATTCTAATTTCGATTCATTCCTTCGCCAATCTATCCGCATGCCGGCGCCAGCACGCTTCGCCAGCGGCGCGGGACCGCTTGCCGCGCCGACGGATAGGTCGGCTCTACGGGACATTGACGGCCCAACCGGGCTCCAGGATGAGCGGCATCGCGGGAAGCACTCGCCTACCGCAACCGGCTCGATGAAGGCTCGCACCACGAGCGACGACTCGTAGGCGACCAGCATGAGCGGCTTATCCGGCGGAGGGCGCGATTCATCGGACATCGTCTCTCCGAGAGATTATAGCGGACGCGCGCGATCCAAACCCGACGCAATTCCTCGACCGGGTTTTTTCGAGGCCGACGCTCAGCTCTTGATCAGCGCTTTGAGCGTGTCGAGCGTGTCGGCTTGCTCGATCGGTTTGTCGCGGCGCCAGCGGGCGATGCGGGGGAAGCGGACCGCCACGCCCGACTTGTGCCGCGTGGACCGCTGGATGTTCTCAAAGGCGATCTCGTACACCAGCTCCGGCTTGACGCTCCGCACCGGGCCGAACCGCTCCCGCGTGTTGCGACGGACGAAGGCGTCTACTTCGGCAATCTCTTCATCGCTGAGTCCCGAGTAGGCCTTGGCGAAAGGGACCAGCTCCCCTTCATGCCAGAGGGCGAAAGTGTAGTCGGTGTAGAGGCTCGCGCGGCGGCCCGAGCCGCGCTGGGCGTAGATGAGCACCGCGTCGATCGTGTGCGGATCGACCTTCCACTTCCACCAGTCGCTGCGCGGCCGGCCGACCCCGTAGGCCGAATCGAGGCGCTTGAGCATCAGGCCTTCCGTGTTCCGCTCGCGGCTGGTTTGTCGGATGTCGGCGAGCTTCTGCCACGTCGCGGCGTGTACGATGGGGGAAAGAAGGATTGCGCCGTCAGTTTCAGGCCACTTGGCGGCTAAGGCGCCGATCACCGCCGCCAGTTTCGCCCGCCGCCAGCGGAGCGGTTGGGAGCGAACGTCGCGTCCCTCGTGCTCCAAGAGATCGAACGCCATGAGCGCGACCGGCGCCTCGGCAAGAATCTTCTTGCCGAGCTTCTTGCGGCCGATCCGCTTCTGCATCACCGAAAACGGCAGCACGCGGTCCCGCACCGCGAGGACGGCGCCGTCGAGCACAGTCCCGTCCGGGAGCAGCTAGGCTTCCGCCACGAACACAGGACAACGGTCCGGCCTCAGCTCTACGACCCG
>JAHWKS010000814.1 GCA_019347795.1 Planctomycetota bacterium
GCTCCAGCCCCACGGCCACGATGCGCCGCATCGTCACCGACAGCAACAGAGCGTAGCCGAACCCGAGGAGACAGTTGAACCGGTCGCGCGGCGGCCGCTTGTTCCGGCCGCGCGGCACCATTTCCGCGGGCGTCTCGGGACGCAGCATCCGCGGGAAGCAGGCGTAATACGTCTTGGCGCCCATCCCTTCCAGTCCCCGGAGCGCGTCGGGCGTAGGCGCCTCAGGAATGCGGCGCAGCACCTCGCGAAATCGGTCGATGTCGGTTTGGCAGCCGGCCCGTGAGGCGGCATCGCTTCGTGTAGATCGCAGCACGTAACGAAGTTCTCCAGTCACCTTGGCCAGCACTAGTTGCCGCGCGAGCCGAAAGCACGTCTGAGGATCAGCCAGCGCCGCGTACTGCCGCAGCCGTTGTTGGACGCGGCCCATCGCAACCGGCGCGGCGCCGATGAACTTGCCGCCCGCCGTCAGCCAGGCGACCAGAACGCCATGTTGCGAGCAAAGATGGATCGCCTGTGCGGTCACCTGACCGTGGCCGTGGATCACCACCGCGTCGATCTGGCGAATCGGCACCTTCTGTTTTTGGTCCTCGGTGGTGACAATGAGCGTCTCTTGGCTGCGGCTCACGTACGCCTTGGGCGAGACGATGTGCAGCGTCTGCCGTTGCCGATCCGAGGGGAAGAGAGTCGGCGCCTGATGCTCCTGCTCATCGCGGAGCCGCTCTTCCTCGGGGAGGCAGACCACATTGAGCGAGCATCGCCGGCAAACCTTCTCGTTGTCGTGGATCGGCGGCCGCTCGGTTGTCTTGCGAAGTTGCCGCGCCCGCTCGACGACCTGCCGCAGCTCGGCCCGGGCGGCGTCGTCCACCTCGACGATCACTGTCACGTTATCGGCATGGTAGCGAATGCGGGCCTGCGGCACGGTTTGGCCCAACTCCTCTTCCAACAGCACCGCATAGGCGACCGCCTGCACCCGGTCGCTGGGCCACGCCTCACGCCGCTTCTCCTCGCGCCGGTAGCGGCCGCGCTTGTGTTCGTACGCCACCCACACTCCATCCCGCCGCCGCACCGCGTCGATTTTGCCATACAGCCCCCAGACGCTGCTGGCCACCTCGACCGACCGCCGCTCGGTGGATTCATCGTCCATCGGCGCCACTTCCTCATGCAACCGCCGCCCCGCATACACCGCCGCATCCGCCACCCGAATCTCCTCGACTTCCTCCAGGTAGAACAGCCGCTCGCAATACATGAGGGCGTGCAGGGCCATAACGCGGAGCGGCGGTTCGTCGTCGCTGAGCGGGTCAACCGGGGCGGGAAAGTCGGACCTTGGCGGTCGAACCTCGGCGCACTCGGTGACCGCGTCCCGATTCTCTCCATCGGCCGACAGCTCCGGGGCATCGAGCGACAAGTCGACGAGATCCTCTTGGCCGTCGCCGTCATCCGGCTTCCCCGGCCTGGCCGGCTCGCTGTTCCGCCCTCCCCCGACTCATCCGCCGCCAGATTCAAGTTCTCCTCGTCCGGATTTAATGCGGCACGACCAGGGTTCATGCGTAGGTTCCTCCGCCAACAATGGAAACGGATCAATGATCGCAAGGGGCGATCTGTGGCACACGCTCTGGCGGAGGCGCCGTCAGCGCGACCTCCTCTAGATCACCTGTAACGAACCGAGTGCCGGCGGAGCCGACGTGATCGACCCAGACGGGCAGCGTCAGACGCCCCTTCTCGGCCAGCAAAAAAATCCGCCCTCTACGTTCGGACGGCTCGGAGAATAGGGATACTTGATCTACAAGATGAGTGCTTTCGCCGAGGCTCAACCCGCCGAAACGAACCACGCGTCCACGAGTCTGCGGATCGAGAGCCTGCCGGACGCGCCTCTCGAGTGGATCGCCGTCTGACTCTTCTAAAGAAGAATCGAGCCAGACGACGAGTTCCACGTGAGTCAAAAGTTGTTGGTAATCGGGACGCGTGTTGCCCGAAGCACCGAGGGGAAGGTTTTTTACGCGCCACACGGTGCGGAGTACGACGCTTCGCTCGGGCCGCCGGCATTCCATCGCGGTGACCCGGGCGCCAATGTGGCGGGATCGGTCCGTTTCCCCCACCAGCGAGAGTAGAAATCCATAACAGGTGGAAGGCGGAGGGGTCTCCTCCGTCTCCAGGTATTCGCGCGCTGCTCCCTTGCGAAAACAGGCGATCGGAACAGTGACATAAACGCCGATCATGGGTGTTACTCCGCAACGCTCAGGTGGCTTTCGATGCGCTTGCAGGTTTCGTCCACAGCGGCCTTCACGCCCAATACGGGAACGCCGGCCTCCTTCAATCGAGAGGCGGTTTTCGACGACGCATCGGAGAGTCCGACGATCAACTCCTTCGCGGTAAGGTCGCCGCATTGCAGTCGATTCACCAGCGCATCGGCTTGAAGCGTCTTGCCGCCGTCAGAGGAATCGAAGCAGTACAGCAGACGTGGCGCAGGATCGTCGGTCACGCGCAACACGATTGCTTCGGGCGCAAAGTCGAAGAGGAATCGGCCGTGGTTGCCGGCTACTGTGCGCAGGCCGCTCAGGGCGCGAATCGCTTTCGCGGCGCGAGACGGGTCGCGAAGGCGCTCGGGCGTGAGCGCGATTCCAAACTGATAGCGAGTGGCGTGAACCTCGGTGCCGTAGGGGACGGGATTGCTGCCCTTCTTCTGCGCGGAAGGAGTTGCGCCAGGCGAAGCAGCGTTGAAGGTGACATCACCCGACCACGGGGTGATCGAAACGGCCCGGGTTACTTCCAGCACGGCGCGACGCACATTGGCCGAACCAGCAGCTTCCTCAGTGGCCGCCGTGGCGGTCATAAAGCCGAGTAGATCGTCATCGATGAAGGTTTGCCCGTTCTTCTTCCAGCCCTTGAACTCCGGATCCTTCCATACGTTGGCGCCCACGTCTTCGTCCCAACTGCGGTTGGCTCCTTCGTCCTCCATTTGCGAAAGAAGTCGGCGCAGAGAGAATCGGATCGCCTCGGCGCTAACCGTACTATGGACTTGACCATGCCAGACCAGCTTCTGAAGTGTGGTAATGTTGCCTTCGGTTTCGGCACGATTGTTGGCGGCGGGACCGTAAGTGGTGACGAGGTTGGCAAAAATGTGCAAACTCATTAGGTATCTCCTGGATGGTGGGAAGAGTTATTCGGCTTCGGGAGGAGCGTCAGTCGGCGCTTCGATTTCCTTGGCGCCTTTCCCCGAGTAGCTTGCCAAGCCCAACAGGGCCAAATCGCGCGTCATTTGCCAGTTGCGGTCGTCGAGCATGGGGAG
>JAHWKS010000815.1 GCA_019347795.1 Planctomycetota bacterium
ACGGTGCTGTATCGCGTTCCCGCCAGCTTGCCGCACTTCATCCCGATGCCGCTGGGGCCCTTCGGCACGATGGGGGCGGTGATCGCCATGGACGGTCGGCAGGCGAACCGGCGGCAGATTTTCGACATCGGCATCGCCGGGCCGCTTGCGGGATTGGCGATCTGCATACCGGTGGCTATCGTCGGGGTGATGAAGCTCGACTTCGCCGCGCCGCCGGCGGGAGGCGCCAAGCTCGACCTTCCACTCGTGCTGGTGTGGACGCTCCAGTGGCTCCAGCCGGACCAGACGGCGTACGCACAGCAAGGGGGCGTGTGGCTCTCGCAGCTCAATCCCTACTTCATGGCCGGCTGGTTCGGATTGCTGGTCACGGCGATTAACATGGCGCCCGTTAGCCAACTCGACGGCGGGCACGTCATTTACACGCTTTTCGGTCCGCGCGGGAAGTGGATCGCCCGCGCCTTTGTGATCTTCGCCGTACTGTACGTGGTGTTCGCCGGCGCGTATTTCTGGAGCGTTATGCTGCTGTTGGTGATCTTGATGGGCGTAGATCATCCGCCCACCGCCGACGACCGCGTTCCGCTGGGGACCGGCCGCATTGTGTTGGGCGCTGCGTCGCTCACGATCCCCCTCCTCTGTCTGCCGCCGCAATTGATTATGCTGGTAGGGGGCTGAATTCACTGCGGAGGCGCTTGTCTCAACATGTCTACTGCGTCGCAATCTCCAACAAAATCGGGGCCGAAGCCGGAAGAGGAAATTCTGACGCTGGCAGAGGCGGCCGCGTACCTTCGCCTTCCGGAAGATGCGGTCTTGGACGCCGTGCAGGGGCAGCACCTGCCAGGACGCAAGGTGCAAAACGAATGGCGATTTCTCAAGCCGGCGATCCAACGCTGGCTGGCGACGTCTCCCATGACAGGCCACCAAGCCCTAGCCGACCTCGCGGGCGCCTGGAAAGACGATCCGTATCTTGAGCAAATGCTGGAGAACATCTATCGCGAGCGGGGCCGGCCGATGGTGGACTAATGATCCTGCTCGACACGGACATTTTGGGTTTGTTGCACAAACCCGCGCCATGAATCGCCAACCCTATGCTGTGCCGCCGAAGTGGTGGGCGCCGAGGATGTCGCCGCGGTGGGTCCGCGCGACCCGCGGCTGGCGGGCGTGGCGGTTGCGGCGGGCGCAGCGGGTCCTCGAAGTGCACGCCGACGGCTGGCAGCATGTGCAAGGCCCGCTCTCCGAAGGAAAGGGAGTGCTGATTACGCCGAACCATTCGGCCCATTACGATTCGGCCGCCCTCTATCTGGCCGCTGATCAGGTGGACCTGCCGCTCTACTTCATGACTGCCTGGCAGGTGTTCGGGATGAGCTCCCGCTTCGACCAGTGGGCGATGCAGCGGCTGGGCTGCTTCAGCATCGATCGGGAGGGGGTTGATCGTCAGGCGTTCAAGCAGGCGGTGCGGGTGCTGCAAAACGAGCCGTATCCCCTCGTCGTTTTTCCGGAAGGGGACATCTACCATACGAGCGATCGCGTCACGCCCTTCCGCGAAGGCGCCGCGGCGATCGCCCTCATGGCGGCCAAACGCGGCGAGCGGCCGGTGGTCGCCGTCCCCTGCGGAATCAAGTTCCGCTACGTGGACGATCCGACGGGGGAGCTGGTCACGCTGGCCGATGAGCTCGAGGAGCGGGTGCTTTTGCGTCCCGCGCCCGATCGTCCGCTGCCGGAACGTGTTCACCGCATCGCCGAGGCGGTGCTGGCTCTCAAGGAACTCGACTTTCTCGGGCACACCCGGAGCGGCCGGCTGCGGGACCGCATCCCGTTCCTCACGCAGTCGGTGCTCCGCGACATCGAGGAGCGGCACGGCATCGCGTGGGATGGCGACGAATCGCTCGCCCGCGTGCCCGAGCGGGTCAAGCAGCTTCGGCAGAAGCTGATTGATGAGATGCAGCGGCGGGCCGCCGAGGAAGCCGCATCGGGCGGCAAGCCGAAGCGGCTGCGTCGCAAAAAAGCCGAATATCGACATCTAACCCGCCTGAGCCGCGACGGCGCCAAGGAACTGGGCTGGCGAGAGCGGATGCATTTGGACATGGACGATATCTTTTTCGTCATGCAATGCTACAGCTATCCCGGCGATTACCTGGTCGAGAAGCCGAACGTGGAGCGGATGGCCGAGACGCTCGACAAATTCGAGGAAGACATTCTGCAGTTGGACCTGCCCCGCGTGCGCGGCACGCGGCGCGTGGCGATCCGCTTCGGCGAGCCGCTCGCCATGCAGACGGAGAAAGGAAAACGCACCGGCGCCGACGAGCTGACCGAAACGCTGCAAGGCGCGGTACAGCGATTGATCGACGACTTAAACGCCGGCGAATAACGTGGAGTAGATAGCCTGGGGGATATAGCTCAGCGATTGCCGGCATCAGGGAGTCCCCTCTGCGCGACCACCCCCTTCGCTTGAGGCGGTGGCTCGCTGCTCGCTCTAACATGTAGCGGCAACGTGACTTCCGCAGCGGATGAACCGCCACAGGCGGCGCTTCCGGCATATTCGTTCAACTTCTCCCCCGGTTCGGCGCCGAAGATTACGAGGAGGGCAGACCTCTGTTTTTCCTCGTTTCCGTCGCCGGGGGGCGAACACGTATGAACCGCTGCTCGACGCGAGGCGCCGGCCGCCTGGCTCGCCGTTTCTCGCCCATCGCCGCGGCCGCTGCCGCGCTATTGGCTGTGTATTGCGATGCATCCGCCTCGCATGCTCAGACCGCCCAATGGATTTGGGCCCAGGAGCATCGTCCGGGCGATACGCCTCCGACCGACTGCCACTTCCGCAAGAGCTTCCAGGTGCGGTCCCCCGACCGGGCGATGATGGTCGTCTCGGCCGACGACCAGTTCGACCTGTTCGTCAACGGCCGGGCCATTCGCACCAACGTTCCCGGCGAAGGACGCACGCAGATCGACATCTCCCGCATGGTCAAGCGCGGCACGAATGTCGTGGCGATCCGCGTTCAGAATCGCCAAGGAGACTCCGCCGGCCTGGCCGCCCAGCTCATGGTTCAGGAGCGCGGATCCAACTGGACGTCGCACTCGACCGACGAAACGTGGCGATACAGCTTGAACCCGTTCCCGTTCTGGAATTCCCCTGTCTATAACGACCGCGGCTGGCGGACGGCGCAAACGCTCGGGCCGATGGGCCGCACGGCGCCGTTCGACGGGCGGGCTCAGGCGCCGTCATCGGCAGTCGCCCAGAATCAGTCGAACGAGCCGGCCGCCGAGCCGGCGCCTCGCGCCGCGGCCCGCACG
>JAHWKS010000816.1 GCA_019347795.1 Planctomycetota bacterium
AGGCGGGCATCGAGGTGATCCTGGACGTGGTCTTCAATCACACCTGCGAAGGGAACGAGCGCGGCCCCGTGCTGAGTTTCAAAGGGCTGGAGAACCACGTCTACTACATGCTGGACAACGGCGGCGCGTCGTACAAAAACTTCTCCGGCTGCGGCAACACGATCAACGGCAATCACCCCATCGTCCGCGAGATGATCTTCCATTGCCTGCGGCACTGGGTCCACAACTACCACATCGACGGCTTCCGCTTCGACCTGGCGTCGATCCTCAGCCGCGACCGGATGGGAAACCTTCTGGCTAATCCGCCGGTGGTGGAGGCGATCGCGGAAGACCCGCTGCTGGCGGACACAAAAGTGATCGCCGAGGCGTGGGACGCGGCGGGGGCGTACCAGGTTGGCTCGTTCGGCGGCATGGCCTCCCGCTGGGCCGAATGGAACGGCCGGTACCGCGACGACGTGCGGCGGCTGTGGCGGGGGGATCGCGAGATGCTCGGACCCTTCGCCACGCGCCTCTCCGGCTCCAGCGACCTTTATGAGCACGGCGGACGGTATCCCTACAGCAGCATCAACTTCGTCACGTCGCATGACGGCTTCACGCTCAACGACCTGGTGAGCTACAAGCACAAGCACAACGACGCCAACGGCGAAGGTAACCGCGACGGCGAAACCAACAACTACAGCGACAACTACGGAGTGGAGGGCCCTAGCGAGAACCCCCTCGTCGAAACCTACCGGGTGCGGCAGATCAAGAACATGCTCACCACGCTGATGCTCAGCCAGGGAGTGCCGATGCTCCTCTTCGGCGATGAGTGCCGCCGCACTCAGCAGGGGAACAACAACGCCTACTGTCAGGACAACGAGATCTCCTGGTTCGACTGGTCGCTGCCGGAGAAGAACGCCGAGATGGTGCGCTTCGTGAAGGCCCTCATCGAGTTCCGCCGCAGTCAGCCCACCGTGCGGCGCGAACATTTCCTTACCGGCGAGCCGAACGATCGCGGCGTTTCCGATGTAAGCTGGTACAGCGCCTTGGGAGCGGCGGTCGATTGGCACGGGGACGACAACACCCTGATCTGCCACCTCGCGGCGCCGTCCCGCGACCACGACCCGGCGGGCCTGGGGCGCGACGTGCTGTTGATGGTAAACGCCTCGCCGCAGCCGCGCCAGTTCATCCTCCCGCCTTTGGCCAAAGGGACCCGCTGGCGGCTCTTCATCGACACCGCCGCCCGGCCGCCGGAAGACATCTACCCGCGGCAAGACGGCCCCTCGCCATCCCGCTCTCGCCGCCTGACGCTCGCCGACCGCTCCCTCCGTTGTTATGTGGAGATGCGGTAACATGGAAGCCCGACGCGTAAGCGAGGGAAATCAGCCACGACGCGCTAGCGTCCGGTTCAGGAACGAGGAAACGTCGTTCCCCTGCATCGGAACCGGAGGCTAGCGCCCCGCGGCTGATCGTTCAAGCATCGAAACTCCGCTAACCGATGACGCCCAGCACCCAGAGGAGGCCGGCCAGGAGGCCGATGCTGGCGAGCACCAGGACGATGATCGCGGTCACCGCGAAGGTGTTGGAGTCGCGGCGGCGGGGTCCGCGGAGCGCCCGTAGAGATGGGGAGGCGGCGCCGGGTGCCGAGCCCGAAGCGGCGGGCGAGGTCGCGGCCGGCGCCGATGCGGCGGCGAGCGAAGGAAACACCCTCGCCGCCTTTCGCCAATCGGGCCAGCCTTCTCGCCACACGAGAGAATCTGCGCTCACCCGCCCTTCGCCGAGCCACTTCCGCATCACGTCGCCCGCCGCCGGACCGTATTGACCGCCGGCGGGCGGGCGAACGTACCATACCGCGTGCGGCGATTCGGCAATCGGATCGGGCGCCTCGGGAGCGGCGGGAGCAGCCGGCGCCGCGGGGACCGTCGGCGCCGCCGTTGCGGGATGGACCGGCGCGGGGCCATAGGCGGGATGTCCGCCGGGGGATGAATGCCCCATCGGCGGCGCGCCGCCGGGTTGTGCCGGTGATGGCTGCGCCGCGGGCGCCGGCGTCGAGGACGGACCGGGAGGTCCCTGCGGCGTCGGAACGGCGTGAGGCCGAACCGGCGCCGCCTGACCTTTGGCGTGCCCGTTCCCGGATGAGTGATCGGCCGCCGGCTTCTCGCGGGCGGTTTCCGGCAGGCGCGACTCTTGTTTCAGGATCGTCGAGGCGCCGGGGTCGATCGTCTTGGCCCGCTTCGGCTCGCTTTCCGCGGGAATGTGCAGTCGCGACTGGCAATGCGGACAGAAGCCCGACTTGCCGGCCAGGAAAGACTTGACGTTAAGCCGTTTGTCGCAGGAGGGGCAATAGAACTTGATTCCCATAGCTCAGGCCGGAAGGAGCGCGGCGGATGGACGGCGCCGCGCAAGACATCCTCCCGCACGGCGGCTCGTGGAGCATCAGCGGCCTTACGCTCCATTATAACGCAGCGAAACCTGAGTGGAAGCAAAACCCGAGGGCGCCGCGGCGTCAAGCGGCGGCAGCAGCGGCAAATGCCGTTCGTGCATGCGAGCGAAGCCGATGGGCGCCTCGCGCTTAGTTCTTCGAGTCGCCAGCGGTGGACTTCGATTCCCTGGCGGAAGCGGGTTTGGCGTCGGTCTTTGAGTCGGATTTCGCGTCCGATTTCGCCTCGGTGGCGGCAGGCTTGTCGGAGTCGGCGCCCTTCTTGTACGACTCGCTGCGATAGTCGGTTTGATAAAAGCCCGAGCCTTTGAACACGATGGCGGCGCCGCCCCCCATCAGGCGGCGAAGCTTGACCTTGCCGCACTCCGGGCACTTTCGCAACTCCTCGGCGCTGATCGATTGGAAAATCTCGAATTCATGGCCGCAGCCTTTGCAGCGATAGTCATACGTGGGCATGCACTGGGTTCTCCGATAGGGACAGCTCTCATTCAACTTTATCCCGGCCGCCGCGGCAAGAGTAGAGCCGCGCCGCCATTTAGACCGTGGGTCGCGGCGTCTCCGCGGCGCTCACGCCGCGCGGCGCCGTTCGAGCTGCCCGGCCAGCAGGTCGAGTTGGCCCTTGAGATCGGCCAGCAACACGTGCGGGCCGGCGCCGTCGGCCATGTGGGCGTAGAACGTCTGCGAGGCGGCGGTCCGCGAGGAGCTGAGAAGGTCGGTGGCCTGCCGCAGCTCGTGAAGCCGCTGATCGAGCACGTGCAGCGTCTGCGTCGTGTCCCGATGCCCCTGCCAGAGCCCGTCCAACTGGAAGACCATCGCGATCAGCCAGCCGGTCTGCCCGATGAGCGTCAGCGGCATGCC
>JAHWKS010000817.1 GCA_019347795.1 Planctomycetota bacterium
CATCAGGCCGAGGAGCTCGCCCCCGACCTCGTCGAACCTCGACCGCCGCCAGGATGCCGGACACCGCCTGCCGGTTGGCGATCGCGCCGCCCCGGGCGCCGTCCAGGTCCACCAGGTGCAGCCGGCGGGCGCCTTCGCTCACCCAGCGGCGGGCCATGTCCGCCGGATCGTCGCCGAAGACCGTTTCGCGGTCGTAGTCCCCCTGCCGCAGCCGGACGCATTTCCCGTCGCGGAGATCAATCGCCGGATAAACTTCCATCCCGCCCAAGCGCTCTGCTCGCATTGTGAAGATGGCGTAAAGACGCCCAATATCCCACACGAAAAACCGTCTGGCAAGCCGAGCGTTCCGTCAGGCGCGGTTGGCGCGAGGCGCCACCGAATGATAAGCGTCCTCACTCCTGCGGCGGCACGCGGACCTGGATCTCGTCTCCCTCGACGCGGACCTCAAAGCTGTCGATCTTGATCCGCGGGTTGTCGCACCACGTGCCGTCGCAGACGTTGAACCGCCAGGCGTGCCAGGGGCAGGTCACGACATTCCCCTCCACCCATCCGCCGGCGAGCGAGGCGCCCATGTGCGGGCAGAAGTCGTCGATCGCGCTGTACTCCCCCCCGCGATTGAACACCGCCACCATCCGGCCGTTGACCGGAAACGCCTGCCCCTCGCCGTCAGCAATCTCGCCCACCCGGGCGACCGTAACAAAGTCGGACATGATCGTAGCACAGGCGGGGCGCCTGTGATTTTCTAGTCGTTGATCCAAGCGAATGTGCAGGGCGAATGTGCAGGCGAGGCCCCCGCACTACGGTTAGTTTACCCCTCATCGCCGTAACGCAAAAGGCGATCGCGGCAAGGAGTTAGCTCGTCGCCGTGGCCACCGTCGATTCCCCTGTTAATCCGCCGGTTGTCTTGGCATACTGAATGGCTCAACGCACGCCAACACCGAAGCCATGATGCACAACCCCCTCAAGGATTACCTCACCAGCCACGTCCTCTCGCGCGTTCAAATGCCCGCCCAATACCTGGGGGGCGAGCTGAACGTGGTCCGGAAGGACCCGCGCGAAGTCCGCGGCCGGCTGTGCCTCTGCTTTCCCGATTCGTACACGATCGGGATGAGCCATCACGGGTTGCAGGTGCTCTACACGCTGATGAACCGCCGCCACGACTGGTACGCCGAGCGGGCCTTCACCCCCTGGACCGACATGGAGCGCGAGATGCGCTCGCGCGACGTGCCGCTCTACAGCCTGGAGACGTATACGCCGCTGGCGGAGTTCGACGTGGTCGGCTTCTCGCTGCAGTACGAGATCTGCTCGGTTAACGTGCTCACGATGCTCGACCTGGGCGGCATTCCGCTGCACGCCGAGGAGCGCACGATGGAGCATCCGCTGGTGATCGCCGGCGGGCCGTGCTGCCAGAACCCCGAGCCGCTCGCGCCCTTCATCGACGTGTTCATCACCGGCGACGGCGAGCCGAGCCTGCCGCTGGTCTGCGACCTGTGGAAAGAGCTGCAGGAGGAAGTCTGCTCCGGCGGCGGCCCGGCGCGCGGAAAGGCGGGCGTGCGGCAGCGCGAGGAGATGCTGGCTCGCCTGGCGCGCGAGCTGCCGTTCGCCTACGTTCCGCGGTTCTATGAGCCGGATTACGTGGACGGGCGGTTCGCCTCGCTCAACCGCACGCGGTCGGACGTGCCGGAAACGATTGAGCCGTCGGTGATCTCCGACTTCGAAGGCATCCCCATTCCCACCAGCCCCATCGTCCCCTGGGTCGAGTGCATCCACGATCGCATCGCGATCGAAATCATGCGAGGCTGCCCGTGGCAGTGCCGCTTTTGCCAAAGCACGGTCATCAAGCGGCCGCTGCGGATTCGCTCGGTCGAGACCATCATCCAAGGCGCCCTGGAAAGCTACCGCAACACGGGTCACAACGAGATTTCGCTCCTCTCCCTCTCCAGCAGCGACTATCCGCACTTCGAAGAGCTGGTGACGCGGATGAAGGAGGTCTTCACGCCGCTGGGGGTGAACATTTCGATTCCCAGCCTGCGGGTGAACCAGCAGCTTCGCAGCATCGCGGAGCTGATCGGCAACGACCGCCGCTCCAGCCTCACCCTGGCGCCCGAGGTGGCCCGCGACGACATGCGGGAGCAAATCCGCAAGAAGATCAAGAATGACGATCTTTTTGAAGGCTGCCGCGTCGCGTTCCGCAACAATTTTGAAAGCGTCAAGCTGTACTTCATGTGCGGCCTGCCGGGCGAGCGGGCGGTCGATCTGGACGGCATCGTGGACATGGCCGAGACAATCGCCCGCATCGGCAAGGAGGAGCGGGGGCGATATCCCAAGGTCACGGCGAGCGTCTCGAACTTTGTGCCCAAGGCCCATACGCCGTACCAGTGGAACGGGATGCAGAGCCGCGAGTATTTTTCCTGGGCCCACAAGTATCTGTGGAGCCGGCGGAAGATTCGCAGCGTGAACATCAAGTGCCACGACACGGAGACGAGCCTTTTGGAAGGCATCCTCAGCCGCGGCGATCGGCGCGTGGCCGAGGCGATCGAATTGGCGTGGCGCCGCGGCGCCCGCCTCGATAGCTGGAGCGAGCAGTTCGACGGCCCGCGCTGGTGGCAGGCCCTCGCCGACGCCGGCATCGACATCCTGGCGGCGTTGCACCGGCCGTACGAAATCGGCGACCGCCTCCCCTGGGATCACCTCAACGTCAAGTACGGCCGCACATTCCTCGAGAAAGAGCAAACGCGGTCCGTGGTGCAACTGGAAAAGATGGCCGACGCCAAGTAGCAAGTGCAGGGAACGATTGGCCACGGATGGACACAGATGAAACACGGATGGGAAGTGAGGCTATCGTCAAGCGCAACTTCGCGGTCTTTTCAATTTCTGGCGGGGCCGACGTTTCTCCGTCCATGGCCTTTCCTATCCGTGTTTCATCTGTGTTCATCCGTGGCTAAAGTATCCTTCTATGGCTGGATTCGGTTCGCGTTGGGTTTGATGCATGCCGATTGAACTTTCTTGTACGGGGTGTGGGCGGACGTTGCGGGTGGCGGATGACGCGGCCGGCAAACACGCCCGGTGTCCGGCGTGCGGCAACGTGAGCCGCGTTCCCGAGCCGGCGGGGGCCGGCGCGGCGCCGTCATCGTCGCGGGTCGATCCGCACTCGCACGGCGTTCCCTCAGGCTACGCCCCGTCGAAATCCGAGCCGGCGGCGAATCCGTTCGCCGACGCGGGACCCACGAAGCAGCCGTCGCCGCACCAGGCATACGGAGCGAAC